>JAJQCU010000330.1:0-1878 GCA_021202575.1 Lachnospiraceae bacterium | reverse complement strand
TGAATATTCCATATTCAGTATCTGAAAAATTTTACTCCGCGTCGTCAAGCCAGCATGCCCAGATGTGAGCCAGGCGCAGTCCGCGGTACTCGTCGCAGAACATCTGGCCGGACGGGAAGTTGTGCAGGTTGTTGTCCACAGCGTATAAGGTTGTGGCAGCTTCCATGTAACCGATGACCCAGATGTTTTCCTCATGGAGCCCATACATCTCCATGATGATCTCATTGCGGGCGTCCTCGTCCACCGTGTTCTTCAGCTCTGTATACAGGTTGCACAGCTCCAGCAGATCACCGGTGGGCTCCACGCCCTCTGTGCCGCCGGAAGCGTACCAGGTTCCGATTTCACCGTACCACTCCGCGTAGTTCCTGACAGGCACCAGGGTATCCGGCCTGACTCCCAGGCTGATGGTCTCCGCGGGAGCCACAGGGCTTAACACCGCGTCGTACTCATTGGAGGTGATCAGGTTGTTCAGGGTATCCTTGTCCATGCTCTTGTAGGTGGTATTGATGCCGATGGCCTTCCAGTAGCTGTCAAGCACCTGATAGGTATCGTCAGCGCCCGAGCCGGTATAAGAATAAATACTCAGAGTGAAAGCCGAACCGTCCGGCAGGGTATAGTAGCCGTCAGAGCCCATCGTCATGCCAAGACCCTCCAGCAGCGCCATGGCGCCTTCCGGATCATAATCCGTCCACTTATTTCTCCACTCCTCAGAATATCCCAAAGCGCCCTCGGCCGGAGATGCCTGCGCACCCTCCTGCCAGCCGTCGGAAATCAGCTTGGAGTACTCGTCACGGTCCACGGCAATGGACAGAGCCTGTCTGAAATCCTGCGTCTGGAACAGCTCTCTGTAAGCCTCGTCAGGAGCGGTCTGATTCAGTTCCAGCTGAGAAGCGTTGTCCGCCCAGGAGCTGTTGGACCAGGTAACGACGCTGTAACCTACGGTGTCCGCGTTCTCCGTCACAGTCTCAATATCCGCCCAGGCCACGCCGGTAATCGAATCATTGCCGGCCAGCAGCATGGTCAGGCCCTGGCTGTCGTCGGAAAGCATGGTATATTCGATCTTCTCCGTGTAGGGAAGCTGCTGGCCGTTCTGATCCACCTTCCAGTAATAGGGATTTCTCAGGAACTCAAAATAGCTGCCGTCCACATCGTCCTTGCCGTCCTCCGTGGAAAGGACATAGGGGTTTAAGGTCGGAACACCGGGTACATTCCAGTAATAATAGCCGGTCTGCTTGAGCATGGTGGAAGTGTCAGCAAAGCCCATCTCTGTTGCTTTCGCTGCAGCGGCATCATCACCGACATACTCCGGAAGGATCTCGACCATGTAATGCATCGGAGCGAATAACCACTTGGCGTTGATGCAAAGTTCCTGGATAAAGGTGCTCTTAGCCGCCTCAAAAGTCACGGTAAAGGTATAATCATCCACCTGCTCCAGTGTACATGTGGTCTCATTTCCATCATCATCGGTCACCTTAAAGCAGTCCCAGAGGGATTTGCCGAAGGTCTCCGGCACGCACATGTGATCATAGAAGAACACACAGTCCGCCGCGGTAAAGTCCTCGCCGTCGGACCACTTCATTCCCTCGCGCAGATAAATGGTGTAAACCTTATAATCATCGCTGACGTCATACCCCTGCGCCACATTGGGCTCGATATTGCCGTCGCTGTCAAAGGCAAACAGGCCTTCCTCAATGGGCTTACCGGTATTCCAGCCCGCGCTGGTCAGCGACATCTTGAGGGAACCGCCGTACTGTCCTACTTCCTCCACAGTCTCAACATACACATCGTCCGCCGTGGGGATTCTGTCCTCCAGAGCCGGAAGCGTGCCCGCCTCCACCTGTTCCGTCAGCGAGGGAGCCTCACTGAAGCCGGATGATT
>JAJQCU010000104.1:5953-12395 GCA_021202575.1 Lachnospiraceae bacterium | reverse complement strand
CGGATGGGGAGGAGCATCCCTTGACCTATTCTCATTTTGAGGACAATTACGAATCCGCTGAAAATACGGAGGGGCGCCGGGCGGCCTTTACAGCTTTTTCCAAAAAGATAAAGGAATATGAGAACGTGACTGCCGCCGCCTACAATACTGCCGTGCAGCAGGAAAAAATCATGGCCGGGCTGAGAGGCTTTGACTCTGTGTACGACTATCTTTTGTTTGACCAGAAGGTGACACGGGAAATGTACGACCGCCAGATTGATCTGATCATGAAAAAGCTGGCTCCGCACATGAGAAAATACGCGAAGCTTCTGAAAAAGGTCCACAAACTGGACAAAATGACTTACGCCGATCTGAAGCTGCCGGTGGACCCGGAGTATAATCCTTCGGTTACCATTGAGGATTCCAGGGAATATATTGAAAAGGGCCTGGCCATCATGGGCGATGATTATGTGGAAATGATTCAGACCGCATACCGGGAGCGGTGGGTTGATTTCGCGCAGAATCAGGGCAAGGACACGGGCGGCTTCTGCGCCAGTCCTTATGGGAAGAATTCTTTTATTCTGCTGAGCTGGAATGAGAGAATGTCGGATGTGTTTACGCTGGCCCATGAGCTGGGACACGCGGGGCATTTCCGCCTCTGCAACAGCGCCCAGTCCATTTTTGACACCAGAGTGTCCACTTATTTTGTGGAAGCGCCCTCCACCATGAATGAGCTGCTGCTGGCCCATTATCTGCTTGGCACGAAGGAGGACCCCCGTTTCCGCCGTTTTGTCCTCTCCAACATGGTCAGCAACACCTATTATCACAATTTTGTGACCCATCTGCTGGAGGCCGCTTACCAGAGGGAGGTCTACCGCATGGTGGACGAGGGACGCACCATGCAGTCGGAGACATTAAGTGAAATCATGAAGGACACCCTGCAGAAGTTCTGGGGAGATTCCGTGGAGCTTGTGGAAGGCGCGGAGCTGACCTGGATGCGCCAGCCCCACTATTATATGGGACTGTACTCCTACACCTACAGCGCCGGTCTGACCATCGCCACCCAGATGTGCAAGCGCATTGAAAACGAGGGAAAAGAGGCCATCGAGGACTGGAAAAAGGTGCTTTCCGCGGGCAGTACGCTGGCGCCGGTGGAGCTGGCGGCTCTGGCAAAGATCGATATTACCACCGATCAGCCGCTGTTGGACACGATTGATACCATTGGAAAATATATTGATGAAATCTGTGAGCTGACGGAGAAGATCGCGTAATCACACCCGTGAAACGCGGAATAATCCGTAAACCATTTTTGACATCTTAACCATATTTCTCATTCAACAAAAGGAGTGCCCTGGGCGCTCTTTTTGTTTTGGGAAAAAAGCTGCTGCTCATGGAAATTACACAAAATTCCAAAAGGTCGACATATCGACCACATTTCATCAATATTTATGTTATACTCCGCTCAGAGTGCGGGAGGTGAAAAGAACAACTTTTTATTCCTGACAGAAAGTCTTGCGTTTTATATCATATATGATATAATCTTGTAAAGAAGGGGGTTAATTTGAATTGGAACATAGAATTGTATGCTACTGAAAATGGTGATGAGCCAGTAACGCAATTTTTAAATTCGTTATCAGGAAAGCATCGGGCAAAAGCAATCTGGGAAATTGATTTGTTGGAGGAACATGGATTGTCCCTGAAAATGCCGTATGTAAAGAGTATTCAAGGGGAAAGATATAAAGGCTTAATGGAATTGCGGATACAACAGGGAAATGATATTTCACGTATTTTTTATTTCCTTCCGCTGGGCAATAAGATTGTCCTTCTGCATGGCTTTATAAAGAAAGACCGAAAAACTCCCAAAAAAGAATTGGTGACTGCATTGCGTTACAAAGAGGACTATATAAGGAGGTTTGGAAGCAATGGCTGAATTAAGAAAGTGGAATCAGGCAAGAGAGGAATTGCTGTTTGACCCCGAAACGGCGAAAGAGTATGAAGAACTGCGCCCACAGTATGAGGTGATTTCTCAGATTATTAAAGTACGGGACGAACAGGGTATTACACAGCAGGAGCTGGCAGAAAGAACTGGTATTAAACAGAGTAATATCAGCCGGTTTGAAGGTGGGAATTATAATCCATCTCTTGAGTTTCTGGCAAGGATTGCCAGAGGACTGGGTATGGAATTGCATATAGAGTTGCGGCCAGGACGATAATCGGCCAGTTGCTGATATATACTTTTGGTGCAAGTGCATATGTGCCTGAAGCATTGTGCTTCAACGGCTAAGCCCCCATTGTGCTTCAATATACTTCAATGATTAAGTCCCGCTTGACTTTTTTCCCTGCCTGCGTTAAGATGAACGGGACTGAGAAAATGTGTAAGTAACTGACTGGGGAAGAATCTACAGAGAGTCGGCGTTATCAGCTGTGAGCGCGGGCGGTTTGCAGTCGGTGAATTTCAGCATGGGAGTTTTTCACGAAAAGCGTTTGCAGTTGTCCGTTTCCATGGAATGGTGGGAATGGGAAGCGGCGCGTTAAGTGAATGTGGCTGCCGCATTAAGGCGGATCAAGTGCGGATATTTGGAATTGTATATCCGGGGGCTGTGAACAGTGCTTTTCAGAACTTTTGAGACACGGAATCCTTCGAAGAATATCCGAACGTGGGTGGTACCGCGGGTTTACTCGTCCCATATCCTTCTGGATGTGGGGCGTTTTTATATAATAAAAGTGTGCTCAATAGACAATCAGGTGGGCAGATTTACACAAGGTACGTCCTTCGGGTGTATTTGCACAGATAATTGGATAATTAGAGAGACTTTTATTCTAATCATAAAAGAAAGCAGGAGACGATTATGCCGGAAACAAACAAACTTCCGAAAAATATTGCCGCCATCAGACAGAAAATCCAGGACGGCGCCGAAAAGCTGGACAATTCCAAAGCCGTCTATGAATTCAAGAAGAGCTTTCTCGACTCGAAGGCGGGAGAGATCGGTCAGCTGATGAAGGAGATGAAAAATATCCCCAAGGAGCAGCGGGCCGACTACGGCAAGGCGGTCAACGAGCTGAAGGAATGGGCGTTGCAGCTCTTTGACGACATGGACGTGAAGCTGAAGGAGGCGGAGCTGAAGCGCCGCTATGAGAAGGAAAAAATCGATGTGACCATGCCCGCGGTCGAAACACAGACCGGAAACCTTCATCCCATCACCCAGATTATCGAGCAGATCGTCGATGCGTTCTCCGGTATGGGCTTTGAAATTTTTGACAGAACAGAGGTGGAGAACGACTACTATAATTTCACGGCTCTCAATACGCCTCAGGACCATCCTGCCAGAGATATGCAGGATACGTTTTATCTTTCCCCGGAATTTCTGCTGCGCACCCAGACCTCCGCGAGCCAGATTCATATAATGGAAAAAAAGCAGCCGCCCATCAAGATGCTGTCTCCGGGGCGTGTCTTCCGTTCTGACGATGACTCCACGCATTCCCCGATGTTCGGCCAGATGGAGGGACTGGTGGTGGATGAGCACATCACCTTAAGCGATCTGCAGGGCATGCTGGATTTGTTTGTGCAGAAAATCTACGGGGAGGGTGCCTATACCCGCCTGCGTCCTTCCTACTTCCCCTTCACAGAGCCGTCCGTTGAGGTGGACGTCAGTTGCTTTGAGTGCGGCGGCAAGGGCTGCAAGCTCTGTAAGGGTACCGGCTGGATTGAGATTCTGGGTGGTGGTATTGTGAATAAAAAGGTGCTGGAAAACTGCGGTATCGATTCCGAAAAGTACAGCGGCTTAGCTTTCGGCATCGGTATGGAGCGGACGGCCATGCTGAAATACGGAATCAATAATATCAAAATGCTGTACGAATCCGATCTGCGCGTGTTAAAACAGATCGATGACAAATAAAACAAACTGACGGAGGTTTTAACATGTTACTACCCTTAAGCTGGTTAAGAGAATATGTAGACATAGATGACGTAACCACACAGGAGCTGGAGGACAAGCTTTTCTCCTGCGGTTTTGAGGTGGAGGAAAAAACAGAGCTGGGCAGGGACATCAGCAACGTGGTGGTTGGCCTGGTGGAGAGCTGTGAGCCCATACGGGATCCGCACTTCAGTGTAGGCCAGGTCAATGCCGGAGAGCACGGCGCCATGCAGGTCTGCTGCGGCGCGGACAATGTACGGGCGGGTGGCAAATTCCCGCTGGCTCTTCCCGGCGCTACCGTGTACGCCACGGCAAAAGATCATAAGACTGTGGAGGGCGTGGCTACCATTAAGGCGGGGAAGCTGCGGGGCTATGAGTCCAACGGTATGCTCTGCTCCGGCGTGGAACTGGGGCTGACGGAGGATCTGTATCCCGGCGCGGGCTATAACGGCCTTCTGGCGCTGCCGGATGATGCGCCGGTGGGCGCTGACATTAAGCCCCTTACCGGTCTGGACGACTGGATTTTTGACGTGGGCATCACCGCCAACCGGGCCGACTGCCAGAGTATTTTCGGCCTGGCGAGAGAGGTGGCCGCGGTGCTGGGGAAGCCCCTGAAGGAGCCGTCGCTGGACTATCATCCCACGGAAGCGGTACAGGAGGGCTTTCAGGTGACCGTGGAGGCGCAGGATATCTGCCCCCGCTATATCGCTCACTGGGTTTATGATGTGAAAATCGGGGAATCCCCGGCGTGGATGAAGAGACGGCTGGCCCTGGTGGGGCTGCAGGCCATCTCCAATGTGGTGGATATCACCAACTATATTCTGATGGAGCTGGGACAGCCCATGCACGCCTTTGATGGCAATTATCTGGAAGGAAATCAGATCTGCGTCAGACGGGCAAGGGAAAATGAGACCATTGTGACCCTGGATGAGCAGGAGTACCGGCTGAACCCCAATAACCTGGTGATCTGCGACGGCGTGAAGGCGGTGGCGCTGGGCGGCGTTATGGGCGGCCTGAATTCCGAGATCCGGGACACCACCAGCACCGTCATGTTTGAGGCGGCCAAATTCACAAGAGACAACATCCGCAAGACCTCCCGCGCTCTGGGCAAGCACTCCGATTCCAGCGCCAGATACGAGAAGGGCGTGGACGAGTATACCACAGTGATGGCCATGAAGCGCGCCCTGCACTTAATCGAAGAGCTGGGCTGCGGAAAGGTGACCTCCACTCATGTGGACGTCAATACCGGCAACAGCGTGGAGCCCAGAGAGATGAAGGCCAGTGTGGCGAAGGTCAACGGCGTGCTTGGCATTACGGTGCCGGATGAGGATATTCTGCGCATTCTGGACGGTCTGCAGTTCCATCCGGTCATTGAGGGCGATGAGCTGACTATCCGGATTCCGGCATACCGCGAGGATATGGAGTCCTATCCGGATATTTCCGAGGAAATTATCCGGATGTATGGTTATGACCACATCGTGCCCACCTTCATGCCCACCGCAAAGGTGACTATGGGCGGCAAGAACACGAAACAGAAGGGGGAGCTGGCCTTAAAGAAGGCGGTCTGCGCCACAGGCGCTTATGAGTGCATGCATTATTCCTTCTTCTCTCCGTCCGATCTGGATCTGATGAGGTTTGCCCCGGATGCGCCTGAGCGCCGGGCCATTCCCATTCTGAATCCGATCAACGAGGATATGTCTCTGCTGCGTACCACCCTGGCGCCCCAGATGATGGAGGCCATGGCTCGCAACCAGAAGAGGGGAAATTTGGAGGGCAGGCTGTTTGAGCTGGCCAACCGTTTCATTCCCAAAGCATTGCCTCTGACAGATTATCCGGAGGAGAAAAAGACCCTCTGCGTGGGTGTGTTTGGCGAGAAGGAGTCTTTCTTTACCCTGAAGGGTATCGCCGAAGCAGTGGCAAAAAATCTGTATGTCAGTTTTTCCTACAGGCCGGTTGTTAAGCCTTTCCTGCATCCCTATCAGGCGGCGGAGGTTGTCTGTGATGGCGATGTGGTTGGGTATCTGGGAACTGTTGCCTATGATATTCAGAAGGAACTGAGTATGCGCACTTCCGCTTTTGTGATGGAGCTGGATGTGGATATTTTATCTCAATATTATGAGAACAGACCCCCCTTTGAGCCGCTGCCGAAATTTGAGGAGCAAAAGAGAGATCTGGCGCTTGTGATGGATAAGGAAATGACCTGCGGTCAGATTGAGGAGGCCATTGCGGGCTGCAGCGGCCTGATCCGGGAGGTTAAGCTCTTTGACGTCTATGAGGGCGGCCAGATACCGGCGGGCAAAAAGAGCATGGCGTTCACCATTACTTTGAGGCCGAAGGATGAGGAGCTGTCGGGCGAGAAGGTGGATAAGATTGTAGATAAAATCCTGCGGAAGCTGGAGCATACGATGGGTGTGACGCTGAGGGCATAGAAGACGACTGTAAAAGGCTCGTGCGCCCAAAATAAAAATTTTTGCGCAATCCCGGCGGGGCAATAACCAGATCCCCCTAAAACCGGTAAAATTTAAGCACTGGGGTACACATTTTAGAGG
>JAJQCU010000104.1:2353-5943 GCA_021202575.1 Lachnospiraceae bacterium | reverse complement strand
TGACTTGCAGCAGCTTATAGAGGAATAAGCGGATGTAGATTGCAGATTTCGAGAACTCATATTTGTAAAAAATATTTTAGAGGATACAGTTTTATTTAGGAAGGAAGATATGAAAAAGGTAGAATCAAGCGCATATTTACAGGGCGTTAAGCCTCTGTTAAGGAAACTTTTGAACCGGGTTTTGCGGGAATACCCCTACGCCTCCATCCTTGCGGTGGACGCGCAGTCGGAGTCCTATCGGGTGACGAACTCTGTAACAAGCATGGGCGAGGACGGGCTGCTTTCCGGCAGGGGCTTTGTGATCAAGGCTTATGACGGCCAGGCTTATGGGGAATATTCCTTCAATGATGTTTCGGAGGAGAAGCTGGAGGATATTCTGGAACATCTGAGGGCGGTGACGGCTCTCAAAGACTGTGAGGGTGTGGAGGCCTTAAGCCAGTACAAAATCCTGGCGGATGAGCCCTGTGTGTTCGCGGAAAGCACCGAATATGAGACGGAAGCCCGGGAGTTGGGCGATGAGGAAATCCTGCGCAGGCTTGGCGCGTTAAAGGACCGGTGCATGGCTTATGACGAGAGGGTGATTCAGGGCAGCGTGTCATTAAATTACCAGAAATATTCCAAGCTGTTTCTGTCTCCGAACAGGGATATGGAACAGAATGTGATGTGGACCAATGGCAGCATGATGATCGCTGTACAAAAGGATCGGCAGGTGAAGTACAGCTACCAGGGCTTTTCCAAGCTGGGCGGCGTGGAGCTGCTGGATGCCATGGGCGACGCGATTGACAGAATCGGGAAGAACGCGGTGGATCTGCTGGAGGCGGAGCCCATGATTCCCGGGGAGTACGACTGCATCTGCACGCCCCCTGTGACCGGGATGATCGCCCATGAGGCCTTCGGGCATGGCGTGGAGATGGATATGTTTGTGAAGGACCGGGCGCTGGCCAAAAGCTGCGTTGGCGAATATGTGGCCTCTCCTCTGCTGACCATGCATGACGGCGCGACCATGGAAAGCCGTCTGGAGACTGCCAGCTATTTCTTTGACGATGAGGGAACCCTCTCCACGGATACCATCATTATTAAAGACGGTGTATTGCAGACCGGTATCTCTGACGCCCAGTCCGCCATGTGTCTGGGGACTGTGCCTACCGGCAACGGCAGAAGGGAGAGCTACAGGCGCAAGGCCTACACCCGCATGACCAACACATGGTTTGAGCCGGGGAAGGACAGGGTAGAGGATATGATTGCTTCCATTGACTACGGCTTTCTGCTGGACGATGCCTCCAGCGGCATGGAGGATCCAAAGAACTGGGGTATCCAGATGATGGTCAATATTGCCAGAGAGATTAAGGACGGGAAGCTGACCGGCAAAATCTATTCTCCGGTGGTGCTGACGGGCTATGTACCGGATTTGCTGAAATCCATCACCATGATGTCCGACAAGGTCGAGCTTTGCGGCTCCGGCTTCTGCGGCAAGGGCTATAAGGAGTGGGTCAAGGTGTCCGACGGCGGCCCTTATATCAAGGCGAGAATCCGGCTGGGGTAGAGTGGCGTTTCGCTGCGGCTGGTATTCGGGCAGATACAATGAATGCGTGAGAGCAAAAAGAAAATTCACACAGTAGGATGTGAAAAAGCGTCGGTCTGAGGACGGCAGAATGGGAATGATTATGATCGATAAGATTTTGAAGGTGTTAAAGGAGCAGCAGATTTCTGATTATCTGCTGTATGATACCCAAAAGGAAACAGTGGAGTTATTTTTTATCAAAAAGAATCTGGACATGAGGCGGGCGGAAAATGTGGGAAGCTGCTCCGTCACGGTTTACAGGGATATTGAGAAGGACGGCGTGCGCTGCAAGGGCGAGTCAGTCTTTGTGGTGGAGCCTGCCGCTGCGGAAGCGGAAATCGCGGCAAAGTGTCAGAAGGCATACCTGGCTGCAGGCTTTGTGGCTAATCCATACTATGAGCTTCCCGCGGGCACAAAGGAAGAATGCGTCACAGTGGAAAGCAACATGACACAGATGTCATTGGAACAGGCCGCCGGAACAATGGTGAAAGCGCTGTTTCTGGCGGATGACCAGGAAAAGGCATTTTTAAATTCCGCGGAGCTTTTCGTGGAAAAAAACAGCTGCCGTATTATCAACTCCAAAGGAGTGGACGTCAGCTACGTCAAGTATAATGTCAACGGAGAGTTTGTGGTTCAGTGCAAAGAACCCCAGGACGTGGAGACCCACCGGCATTTTTCCTATGATCATTTAAATACAGATGGGCTGACAGAGATGGTGAAGGAAACCCTGAAGATGACACAGGACAGGGCTGTGGCGAAGATCGCTCCGGCTACCGGAGTCTATGACGTCATCCTTTCGGATGAATACGCGGCGACCATCTTTGATTTTTATAAGGACAGGAGCGATGGCAGCCTGATTTACCAGCACTATTCGGATTATAAGACCGGGGATTTTGTGCAGGGAGAACCGGGAGAGGTGACGGGGAATCTCCTGGATCTGGACTATATGCCCACGGTGCCGTACAGCATAGAAGGGATTCCCATGAAGCGGCTGTCATGCATTACCGATGGAGTCTTTCAGAATATTCAGGCCACAGTGCGGTTCGCTTATTATCTGAATGTGCCCGCTACGGGGCAGTACAGGAAGATTTCCTGTGTGCACGGGGAGGAAAGCTTTGAGGAGATGAAAAAGCGGCCCGGCCTGTATGTGGTGAATTTCTCGGATTTCCAGATGGATTTCATGAGCGGGCATTTCGGCGGAGAGATTCGTCTGGCTTACCTGAACGATGGAGAGAAGGTCACTCCGGTCACCGGCGGCTCCGTCAACGGCAGCATTTTTGAGGCGCAGAAGGATTTCGCGTTTTCCAAAGAAACCCAGGACACCTCGAAGTTTGCTGGCCCGAAAGCGGTTATGCTCAAAAACGTGAATGTGGCGGGGTGCTAGCTATTGGCTACAGTATATAAAGAATAAAACAGTCCTCTCCTCTCCATCAATTCCTCAAAATTTCCCTGCTCCGCCAGACGCCCGCCCTTCATGACAAAAATCCGGTCATACTGGCATAAGAGACTCTCCTCCAGGCGGTGGGTGACGGTGATGGAGGAAACCTCCGGCAGATGCAGGATGGCCTCGCTGACGCTGTGGGCGGTTTCAGCGTCCAGAGCCGCGGTGGCCTCGTCCACCAGAAGGATGGGGGTCCTGCGCAGCAGGGCCCGGGCAATGGCGATGCGCTGGCGCTCGCCGCCGGAAAGCCCCGAGCCATTCTCCCCGCACAGATAATCCGCTCCCCGTTCCGCAATCAGCTCTGACAGGCCGGCCTGCCGGATCACAGCGCTCACCCTTTCGGCGGGGAAGTCCCCGAACATGGTGATGTTATTGCGGATCGTGTCGTTGAATAAAAAGACATCCTGCCCGATCAGGCTCATCACATCATACAGGTTGTCCGCGTTGATTTCCTTTAACTCCCGGTCATTGAGCAGGATGGAGCCGCTGTAGTCGGAATTTGCGCCCATCAGTAGCTGAAGCAATGTGGACTTGCCGCTGCCGGAGGTGCCGACCACCGCGTATTTCTGTCCGGGATAAAGCGTCAGG
>JAJQCU010000104.1:1496-2343 GCA_021202575.1 Lachnospiraceae bacterium | reverse complement strand
GGAGACGTCCTTTAAAACCGCCTTCTCCGGCTCGTATCCGAAGGATACATCCCGCAGAGCAAGCGCGTCATGAAAGCCGTCCGCGGTGCAGTCCCCGTCTTCCCGCACATTTTCCTCCGCGATTTGCGCCATCTTTTCCACCAGCCCACTGGCCGCCTTGAGGTCTGCCCAGTCCTGGGGGACAGTCTGGATGGGCTCCATCAGATAATTGCAGCAGTTGATAAAGATGACAACCGTGCCGACGCTCAGTTCCCCCCGCATGGCCAGCGCCACCGCCGCCAGCATGACGCCGCACTGCATGAGCAAAGAGGCGGAGAAGGCTGAGGCGTTTAACAGCTTCCGGTACCATCTGCGGGAAAATTTCACGTCCTCCAGATCACGGTTTTCCACGGAAAACAGGGATTGTACGCGCCCTTCTGCCTGAAAACTCTTGATGACGGAAAAGCCCTTCAGCAGATCCTGCAGGAAGGCCACAAAGCGCTCATTCTGATTGCTCAGCTTCTGCTCGCGCTTTGCCAGTTCTCCGCCCATCAGCAGCATGATCGCCAGCGGCAGGATGCACAAAGCTATGGCGAAAAGTGTCAGGAACAGATTGTAGTGAATCAGGACGCAGAGGGTAATCACAAAGCGTCCGCTCATCTGTACCAGGCGGAAGCTGCTGATTAAGTAATTGCTCTCAATGACAGAGGTGTCATTATTTAAGACGGACAGGTAGCGGCCGGTGCTTTCCCTGGAAAAAGCGGAAATACTTTTTAAAGTCAGCTTTTCAAAGGCTTTTTCTTTATACTGGCGCATGGCGCGCTCCAGAAAACGACTGCGCAGGCGTTCGGAGAACGCGGCGATGGTG
>JAJQCU010000104.1:0-1486 GCA_021202575.1 Lachnospiraceae bacterium | reverse complement strand
AAGTTAAGGCTGAGAAAGAGCGCAACCATGGCGCAGCTTTTGAAAAACATGGGCATGGTGCCGTCCACCGCGAGGTCCATCAGATCGCCGAGCGTGACGGAGATTAAAATCAGGAGAAAATTGTAGCATGTGTCCAGCACCGTGACAGCGGCGTACAGCAGCCGGTTCCCCCGGTAAAAGGCGCGGAAATATTCCCCGGCGGCGTGAGCGGCTTTTAGCGGTTTGATTTTCAGGGACATGCCTTTGACAGATTCGGATTTTAAGTGTTTTGTTTTTAAGACAGCCATGGTTTTCTCCTCTGAATCCAGGTATATAAATACAGATTGCTTTTCTCCATCAGCCAGCGCGCAAAATACAGGAAAGGCAGCAGCGCCTCACTGTTTCGAAGCTGCCAGGCCTTTGTGTCCCCGGTTTCCGTCTCCACGTCGATGGAGTAGACCAGCCCCAGGTCCTTCAGCTCTTCCAGCAGACGGTCTGTTTCCTCAATGGGGATGCCGCTTCCTTCCGAGACGGCTGACGCGAAAATGTAGGAGCTCTGCCTCCTGCCGGCAATCCAGGAAAGCAGTTTCAGGGCGTTTTCCCGCCCCAGCAGAGAAAAGAGCTTCTGATAGTCCTCGATGGGGGCGAGATTTTGCCTGTAACATCCTTCCGGATCCGGCAGCAGCAGATACAGCGGGAAATCCTCCGCGCTCACGGTCAGCAGAATTCCATCGTCATCCGCCTGCGTGGAACGCAGCCAGGCGGTTTCCCCGGTCTGCGTATCTTTTATGAAAGCGGTATCCATGACATGGAGGACTTTTTCCATTTCTTCTGACAGGTCGAATTTAAAATCCATTCCGGACATGGAAGAAATCAGAAGGTCATACAGCTCTTTCATTCGTGTCCTGGATGGGAAACTCAGCAGATACTTGACGAGGGTCTGGCTCATATCCGTTCCCGGCTTTTCATCCCTGCCGAACAGTCCGTCCAGACTCACCCCCAGCACATCCGCAATCAGAGGCAGAAGCTCCACGTCCGGCGCGCCGCCGTTCTCCCACTTGCTGACCGCCTGCGAAGAAACACCCACCAGCGCTCCCAGCTGCTCTTGGGTCATGCCCCTTTCTTTTCTCAGTTCTGATATTTTATCACCGATAATCATAAAATCACCTCCGTATCAACCGATGATTGAAGCATATCACAATTATTGGTTGTATACAATGGAGGCGAAATTGAGAATTTGAAACTGGTGGTTGAGAAAGTGAAATTTTAGATATAGCCATTGGTATTTTAAACTCTTTTTCTTTACTTTAATGCTACATTTATTTATAATAGTAGCGTGAAAGGAAGTGACGGCATGACGCAGCGTGAGTTATTGGATACCGCATTGGGAAAAAACAATGGCATCCTCCGGACTTCAGAGGTCGTGGAGATGGGGATTTCAAAGCGGGTTTTTTATGATGATGTGATATCAAAAGATATAAAACAGGCGGCGCATGGGATTTATGTG
>JAJQCU010000195.1:4319-12407 GCA_021202575.1 Lachnospiraceae bacterium | reverse complement strand
AAGGGACTTGGGCCTTGACCGGCTGCTGATGGATTATGGCAGGTATCTGATGATTTCCTGCTCCCGGCCAGGCGGCCTTCCGGCTACTCTGCAGGGACTGTGGAACGCCTCCATGACTCCGCCATGGGACAGCAAATATACGGTGAATATCAACACGGAGATGAATTACTGGATGGCGGAGAGTTGTGCCTTGCCGGAATGCCATCTGCCCTTATTTGACCTGATTTTGCGAATGAGGGACAATGGCAGGGTGACTGCCCGGGAGATGTACGGCTGCCGGGGCTTTGTCTGCCATCATAATACGGATATTTACGGGGACACCGCACCACAGGATATCTGGCATGCCGGTTCCTACTGGGTCATGGGCGCGGCTTGGCTGTGTACCCATCTGTGGACGCATTACCAGTATACCCTTGACCGGGCATTTCTGGAAAAGGCTTTTCCTGTGATGGCGGAGGCAGCGCTGTTTTTTGTGGATTTTCTGACTGAGGAGGGCGGGTATCTGGCCACCAATCCCAGCGTGTCGCCGGAGAATACCTATATTCTGCCTGACGGAAGTAAGGGGTGCGCCTGTGGCGGGGCGTCCATGGACAATCAGATTTTGCGGGAGTTGTTTGGGGATGTGCTTTTGGCATGGGATGTGCTGGAGGGACAGGAGTGGGTATTGGACAGTCAGGGACAGATGCAGGGAGATCAGAGTCAGGCTCTGGAAGGCCGGACACCGGGCAGCTCGGCGTCAGTGGAGTACCAGTGCTCAGAAAAATATCGGATTGAGGGCGTGGAGGATATTTCCCGGCTGATGGAGGAAATTTCCCGCTGCAAGAGCAGGCTCAGACCCGATCAGATCAGTCCCAGATACGGAACTCTTCAGGAATGGGCGGAGGACTACGAGGAAGCGGAGCCCGGCCACAGGCACATTTCTCACCTCTTTGCCCTCTATCCGGGGACACAGATTACCGTGGATCAGACGCCTGAGCTTGCGGCGGCGGCCCGCAAAACTCTGGAAAAGCGTCTTGCAAACGGCGGCGGCCATACCGGCTGGAGCCGGGCCTGGATTATCAGCTTCTGGGCCGCTCTGTGGGATGGGGAGAAGGCTTATGAGAATATTCAGAAGCTTTTGGAAATTTCCACCTATCCCAATTTGTTTGACAGGCATCCGCCCTTCCAGATCGACGGGAATTTCGGCGTCTGCGCCGGGATCTGCAATATGCTGGCTCAGTGCAGGGATGGTTCCGTGGTGCTTCTTCCCGCTTTGCCGAAAGCCTGGGAAAGCGGATCGGTGCGGGGGCTTCGCCTGATCGGGAACGCTTCTCTTGATATGAGATGGGAGAAGAGCGTGTTAAAGGAAGCGGTCATCCGGGCCGGTTCGGACTATCAGACGGAAATCATTTACCAGGGCAGAAAAATATCTGTACAGGTAAAGAAGGGGGAAGTGGCTGTGTATAGTAACATCAAGGATGCTCCTGGATGACATAAGTACCTGACTTCGCCGTTCGGCCTGGTTTATATTTTGATAAGAAAATATGAGCCGAACGGCTAAATTTGGAAAAGGGCGCGAGTTCATGAAAATTCTGGAATCGTAATGTGATGAGCGCTGTCAGCTCATCTGATCACAGTATATCCGGGGAAATACAGAGTTCATTATGAAAGGCCTGCGCGGGGTGTCCCGCGCAGGCCTTTCAAGTCTTTTTTGCGCGGTTGGCGAAGGGACATTTCTTTTGAAAAAAGAATTGTCCCTTGTGGAAAGTATAAAAATCGGGTTAAAGTCGTGTAAAGATTTCGTAAACAACGCAAAGGAGGTAAATAAGTTGAAGCTGTTCAAAAAGAAGGAACCGGTATACAAACCGCCGAAAAAGACCTTCAGGGAGAAAATGGTAGATGTCTATCATTACAGATGGTTTTATCTGATGTTCCTGCCGGTGGCCGTTTCGCTGTTTGTATTCCACTATATTCCCATGTACGGAATTTACTACGCGTTTACGGATTACACGCCTTTTAAGGAGCCGACCTTCGTGGGCTGGGCCAATTTTGAGTACCTGTTCTCGGCGTCCCGCTTCTGGCAGGCGTTCCGCAACACAATCCAGTTAAGCACCGTACATCTGATTCTGGGTATGGTCTGCAGCGTGGGACTGGCGCTTCTGATCAATGAAATCAGCAACCTGAAATTCCGCAAGGTGGTGCAGACAGTGGTTTATCTGCCGCACTTTATTTCCTGGGTAGTGGTAGCGTCTATTTTCACTCTGTTTCTTTCTCCGCAGTCGGGCTTTGTGAACGCGATTATTTCCTCTCTGGGAGGAACGCCGATTTATTTCCTGGCCAGTGAGAAATGGTGGAGAATCTGCTTCTACATTCTGAATGTCTGGAAGGAGACGGGCTGGGGCACAATCATTTACATTGCGGCGCTCTCCGGTGTGGACCAGGAGATGTACGAGGCCGCCACAATCGATGGCGCGGGACATTTGCAGAAAGTGCGCTATATTTCCATCCCCGCCATCAGCGTCACCATCCTGACTGTCTTCATTCTGAATCTGTCGAAGGTGCTGAATCTCTTTGACTCCGTCTTCGTGTTGCAGAATGACAGCGTTATCAAAACCTCCGATGTTATCGGTACCTATGTGTACCGCCTGGGTATTACCAGCGCCGATTACGGTACATCCACGGCGGCGGGCCTGTTCAAGTCCGTGATTTCCCTGGCGCTGATCACGTTCGCGAACTGGCTGAGCAACAGAATCAAAGGGGAGGGCATACTGGGATGATGGTAGAACATCTGTCCTTCAAAAAGGGCAAAAGAAGCAGATTTACTTTTGTGGTTTTTAATTATTTGTTCCTGACTTTCCTGGTCGTGGTGATGCTGATCCCCATTTGGAAGGTGATTGTGGATTCGATTGATCCCACCTCCGTGGGTATCCGGCTGTGGCCAAAGCAGTTTTCCCTGACGGCTTACGTAAACATCCTGACCAGAAAGAGTCTTTACCAGCCTTTCCTGGTATCGGTGTACACCACTATTATGAGTACCTTTGTCGGCCTTTTAATGACAACGCTGGCGGCTTATGTCATCCTGCAGAAGGAGATTCCGGGCCGGGGACTCATGATCGCGTACATCATGTTTACCATGCTGTTTTCCGGCGGTATGATCCCGACCTATCTGACCTATAAAAACCTGGGCCTGATCAACAATCTGTGGGCAATTATCCTGCCCGCGGGCTTAAGCACCTACAATATCGTGCTGATGCGAAGCTTTTTTGAGAGCATTCCCAGCACCCTGTATGAGGCGGCGGAGCTGGACGGCTGTACGCCCCTGCAGACCTTTTACAAAATCGTCCTGCCTTTGTCGAAAGCGGCGCTTGCGTCTGTGGGTCTGTTTATCGCGGTAGGCGCGTGGAACTCCTACATGCCGTATATCCTGTATATTACGGATACCAACAAGATCAACTTCCAGGTGAAGGTCAGGGACATGATTTTACAGGATGGCCTTTCCGGCTCATCCATCACCGCGAACGACGATATGTTAAAGAGCGCGGCGGTCATTGTGACGATTTTCCCGTTCCTGATTATCTATCCGTTCTGCCAGAAATATTTCACCAAGGGCGTGACTGTCGGCGCTGTGAAGGGATAAGAAAATTCAAATTCATACACAGTTGAAATACGAGGAGAATTTTACAATGCAGGAAAAAAGAACCTATCATAATCCGGTCCAGAGAGGCTTTTTCCCGGACCCGTCCGTGATCCGTGTGGGCGATGATTTTTATATGGTCAACTCCAGCTTCCAGTATTTTCCGGCGATTCCGATTTCCCACTCCAAGGATATGGTGCACTGGCATATCATCGGCCATGCCATCACAAACCCGGACTGGCTGGACTTAAGCGATATCAGGGATTCGCACGGAATCTGGGCGCCGGATATCGAATACGCGGACGGCAAATTTTACATCTACGCGGCGCTTCGTTTGAACGGGGACGGAACGAGGGGCAATGATGTGCTGCGCAGGTAGTTAGTCATGGTATCTGACAAGCCGGAGGGACCATACAGCAAGCCGGTCTGCATCGAGGTGGACGCGATTGACCCGTCGCTGTTTGTGGATGATGACGGCAGCAAATACATGATCGTGCCGTGGGCGGCGCAGGCGTATCCTTTGAGCGATGATGGACTTCACGTTACAGGAGAGAAGAAAACCGTCTGGGACGGGACAGGGGAGCGCGCCTCAGAAGGCCCTCACCTGATGAAAAAGGACGGCTATTATTACGCGATTGTAGCGGAGGGCGGCACCGGCTACGGCCACGGGATCAATGTGGGCAGGAGCAGAAAGCTGTTCGGGGAGTATGAGTGTTCGCCTTATAACCCGGTCATGAGGCAGCTTAATCCCGACGCGCCCATCCAGAGAGCGGGACACGGGAAGCTGGTTCAGGATCAGAATGGACAGTGGTGGTGCTATTATCTTTGCGGCAGGCCCAGTGAGGGCAGGCACACCACCATCGGCAGAGAGACCGCCGTGGACCCGGTGCAGTGGACTTCGGACGGGTGGTTTACAGTCAATGAAGGCAGGGGACCGAGCCTTGAGCAGACGGCGCCCAACCTTCCGGAGTGCGTATTTGAGAGAAAGCTGCGGGATGATTTTGACTCAGAAACCCTGGGGCTTGACTGGGAGTTTGTGCGCAACCCGGCCAACGGTTCCTGGTCTCTGACTGAGCGGCCTGGGTACTTCCGGATCTGGACGCAGGATGGACAGTTAAATGAGCGCCGCGCCAAAAACACGCTTGTCCGCCGCGAGCAGGAGCTTTCCTATACCGCTGAGATCTGCCTGGAGTTTTACCCGGACAGGGACGGAGAGCAGGCGGGTCTGACCTGCTACTACAGCACAGCCACTTACGTGCGATGTGCTCTCTGCTGGGAGGGCGGCCATAAGGTTCAGCTGGTAATCAACCGCAATCAGGGGGAAGAACTGATGGTGGAAATAAAGGATATCCCGGAAGGCCCTGTTTATTTGAGGGTTGTGGTGGAAAAGCTTAAAAGAAGTTTTTATTACAGCTGCGATAAGGAAAACTGGACGCTGGTCGGCGTACTGGAAAACTGTATTTACCTCTGCGACGAGGGCGTGCCGGGAGACAAAAAACGCCACACGGGGACGCTTGTCGGGATTTACGCCAATAACGGCGGCTGCGGCAGCCGGAAAGCGGCTGATTTTGATTATTTTTCATACCAGGATTAAGCGTTTGAAAAACATGGACCGGATTTACCGCTTTCATTATTTTATTCAGTTAATGGAAATGTGCGCGGTTTGAAAAGCGCACTGGCACCATAATCAATTTTTTAAAGGAGGAAATTATCATGTTGAAAGCTCTTTCACGCAGAGATTTCATGAAGGGAATGGCAGTCGGAGGCATAGCGCTCGGCTCCGCATCACTTCTGGCCGCCTGCGGCAGCAGCTCATCGTCTTCTTCAGAGGAGTCTTCCTCTTCCGCAGAAAGCACGGGAACAGAAGCCTCGGCTTCGGAAGACGCCACTCAGGAGGCCGCGGAGACGGTTGTGGAGAAGCCGGAGAGCATTTCCTGGTGGACGCATGACGGCTTAAGCGAGGACAATGGCGCGGAGGAATGGTTTGAGGAGTTTGAGAACTTCACAGGCATCTATCTGGATCACTCGTTCATTTCCAATAATGAGTATTACACCAAGCTGGAGCTGGCGTTCGCGTCCGGCGAGGTACCGGAAGTTTTCGATTTGAACGGCGCAAACCTGGCAGTCTATGCTTCTCAGGGAGCTCTTTATGATCTGACAGACCTGTTAACGGCTTCCGATCTGTCCGATAAGGTGGATTCCGCTATCTGGGAGGCGATCGCCATTGACGGCAGAATATACGCGATCCCGAAGGAGGTTCCGTCGGCTGAGGTAACATATGTGAGGGGAGACTGGCTGGATGAGCTCGGAATGGATGAGCCCACCACATATGATGAATTTCTTGACATGCTCAGAGCTTTCAAGGATAATATTGACGCGTGCACCATTCCCTACACGGCTCCGGGGCTTACCAGTGAGATGGCCATGCCCGAATTCTATCAGGACGCCCATTACGGTTTCGCGAAGGTAGACGGTGTGTGGATTGACGGCTTCGCGCAGGACAGCATGGCGGAGGCGATGCAGAGAATGCAGGACGCTTACGCGGAGGGGCTGATCGATATGGAGATCATCACCAACACGACTTCCACCTGCCGTGACTCCTGGTATGAGGGCAAGGTCGGCGTCTTCACCTACTGGAGCGGCAAGTGGGGCGGCACCTTACAGGAGAGACTGGTGGCCAACAATGAGGGAGCCATCGCGCAGCCCATCGAGCCGATTGACGTAGCGACCTATTATTATTCCACGCTGGGCGGCATGTGCATTTCCGGCCAGGTGGACGATGAGAAGGCGGCGCAGATTTTCAAATACTTCATCGAGTACATGCACGACGGCGGAGAGGGCCAGGTGCTCTTCCAGAGCGGCGTCGAGGGCGTACACTGGGAGCAGGACGGCGATTATGTCAGCCCGCTGACGAACCTGGCAGACAACACCACAGTGACCACCAGTGTCTGGATTACTCCGTGGCTTGCCATTTCTGACCTGGAGGTGACGGACAAGAAGACGGAGATAAGCGATGAGGTGGCGAATTCTCTGGCTATCACGGACGCGGTCGCGGTGCAGCAGCCGATCACGCCGGTGTCTGAGACCTACAATAAGATCAGTTCTGACCTGACGCTGGAGAAGAGCAATATTCTTGCCAAGGGCGTCATGGGCGAGATGACTGTGGAAGACGGCGGCGCAGCCTATGCGGAAGTGGCGGACGAGCTCAACGTGGCGCAGGTGCTCGCGGAGCTGAATGGCGAAGCTTGATTTCTTTTCCTTCTTTAATGCCATAGAAGAACCAAACCGGGATTCTCTGCGGATGCAATATGCCGCAGGGAATTTTCGGCGCTTTAAAGAAGGGCGTTTACCAAAGAGCAAAAGGAGCAATCAGATATGATGAAACAGGGGGTAAATCCATATTTGCCAGGTTGGGAATATGTGCCGGACGGGGAGCCGTATATTTTCGGGGACAGAGTTTATGTGTACGGTTCGCATGACCGCTTCAGGGGATATGCGTACTGCCTGAACGACTATGTCTGCTGGTCAGCGCCTGTAAAGGACTTGAGCGACTGGCGGTATGAGGGCGTGATTTATAAAAAGACAGAAGATCCGGCAAATTGCGACGGTGAAATGTGTCTTTACGCGCCGGACGTGACGCAGGGGTACGACGGGAGATATTATCTGTATTATGTATTGGATGAGCTGCCGGTGATGTCTGTAGCAGTCTGTGATACGCCCGCGGGAGAATATCATTTTTACGGCTATGTGCATTATGAGGATGGAGTGCGGCTGGGAGAAAAAGAGGGCGATTTGCCGCAGTTTGACCCTGGCGTTTTATGTGAAGCCGGGAAGGTCTATCTTTACAGCGGTTTTTGCAGCAAAAGAATCAGAAACAGTCCGTATTCGCAGGTGATCGTGCTTAGGGAGGATATGGTTACGGTGGCGGAAACGCCGCGGCTTCTGATTACCGGAAAGCATCACGCATTGGGGACGGTCTTTGAGGACAAGCCTTTTTTTGCGGCATCCTCCATCCGTAAAATCGGGGAGAAATATTATTTTATCTATTCATCGGTGTACGGCTGCAGTCTGTGTTACGCGGTCAGCGACTCACCGGTAGAGGGATTTGTTTACGGCGGCATGATTGTGAGCAACAATGATACGGGGATCGACAGTTATAAACCGGCTCTGAAACCGATGTATTACGGCGGTAACAATCACGGGAGCATTATCTGCATAGAAGGGCAGTGGTACGTGTTTTATCACCGGCATACGGACGGCACCAATTACAGTCGCCAGGGCTGCATTGAACCGATTGAGATTGCACCGGACGGTTCAATCGCCCAGGTGGAGATGACCTCCTGCGGGCCGAACAATGGACCGCTTCGTGGCGAGGGCACCTATCCGGCATATATTGCCTGCAATCTGTTCTGCGATATGGAAGAATCATTTACCGGTACTCCCGGTGGGTGGATAGACTCTCGCTTCCCGAAAAT
>JAJQCU010000195.1:1922-4309 GCA_021202575.1 Lachnospiraceae bacterium | reverse complement strand
GGATGGGAAGGATGGAGATGAGGAGGAAGGCTATATCGCCAATATGAAAAGCGGCGCAGAGGCCGGATTTAAATATTTTGACTGCCGGAATGTAAACCGGATTTCCGTGGTTGTGCGGGGAGGGGGCCTGAAGGGGGAACTGGAGGTTATGACCGCATGGGACGGAGAGGTCATCGGACAGATTCCCGTTCGTTCATCGAATGAGTGGAAGACGTACGAAGCAAATGTGCGAATCCCTGACGGGGTGTGGGCACTGTATTTTCGCTACAGGGGAGAGAAGGCAGTCAGCCTGAAGAGCTTAACGTTATATACCGGCTGATTTCACTATGCATCAGGAAGAATTTGTAAAACAGACGCTGGCAGAGAACATGACAGGAGACAGCAGATGAAAAAATTATTGATACTATGCTATGAGGAAATTACAGGTAAATCCATGAGGAGCTTACTGGAAAAGGATTGCTTCTGCCCCATTAAAAATGGTAAGATCAGAAAAAAGCGGGCTGCGTCCGCCGGATGTCGAACGCTTTAAAACAGGGTGTAAATTATGAAAAAAATCCTCAAAAACCCGGTGATCAGGTTCTGGTGTTCCTACCTGCTGGTTCTGTGCTTTGCGGTCATTATCATCAGCGTGGGCTTTCAGCAGGCGTTTGAGCTTGTGGAGAGTCATTTAAAGTCCATGTATATCAATATGCTGCAGCGCACCGTGGATTCCTTTGAAAATGATCTCACGGACATTGAAAGCATTTCCCTGCAGATAGCCAATGACACAGCTATCCTCGAGATGGCCGCAAAGGAAAAAGGGCAGGATGACTACATTGTGACGGCCATTGAGGCGGTGGACCGCTATGCCCTGTATGTGTCTTATCAGAGCATTGATCTGCTCAATAACAAGCAGATGTATCTGTATTACCCGAAAACGGATCTGGTTCTGTTCCAGGGCAGCTATTACAAGACGGATATTTTCAGGGCTTATGTGGAGGATGAGTGGGGAGAGTCCTGGGAGGAATGGTATGCCAGAATGCGGGAAACCTCGGTGACGGTTCCTTCATACCGGCAGACGGCAGATGGCTTTGAGTATGTGTTCCCGTTTTCAAATAATCTGTTCGGGGACAGAGAGGGAACGATTGTGTTCCGGGTATCCGGAAGCGCGATTTCATCGAAGCTGAAATTTACTGCCGCTGACTTAAGTGCGGAAGCCTATCCGGCGGCGATTTTGGACCAGGCGGGAGAGCTGATCTGGTGTTCGGGGGAGGAGGAGACCTTTATAGCGCTGACCCTGGAGGAGCTTAACAGCGGCTATCTGGAAAAAAATGACTTAAGCGTCATGATTGTGCAGTCTGAAACCCGCGGGTGGTATTTTGTGCTGCTGGTGCCGATGGAGGAGGTGCTCTCTGAGTTCATGGTGCTTCGCAATTCCGTAATTCTTCTGGTCACGGCGGCGCTTCTGGGCAGCATTCTCATTTCCCTTGTTGTTTCTCACAGGAACGGGAAGCCGATCAATGAGGTTATGGAAGCCCTGGCACTGGGGTCTGATACTGTGGAGGAGTATTCCTATCAGAATCTGGGGACAGTGGTTTCCGAGATGGTGATGAGGCACGCCCACATGCTCCGGGAGGCGGAAAATAATAAGCCGCCGCTGCAGAAGGTTTTTTTCAGTGATCTTTTGAAGGGCGGGTTCAGTAATGAGGAGCAGCTGAAGACTGAGGCGCAGAAGGCCGGCCTGGAGATTGAAAATCAGGTTTATCAGGTCGCGCTGGTCCGCCTTTTTTCGGAAAATGATTTTTATTCCGCGGACGAGCAGACCTTAAACGATGTGGGCGTACTGCTGGAAATTATGAAAAACAGGCTTTCCGAATCGGCAGACGGCATGGTATGGTTTTACAGGGAAAATTACAATACCATGGCAGTGATTTTTTCAGTGGATCATTTGACAAACGATGTCTGGCAGCTGGTGCATGAAACGCGGGAGTGGTTTTTAAAGGAATGCCAGGTGGAGCCGGTATGGGGAATTGGCGGCACCTGCCGCGATCTGCTTTTGCTCTGGCACTCTTTAGAGGAAGCGCAGCTGGCCCTGCAGTTCAGCGGCAGGACGGAGCCGGTCAGAATGTACCGCACGGAGCTGATTGACAGCAACGCGTTTTATTTCCCGGCTGCCGCACAGGAACGGCTTACGGACTTTCTGATCTCCGGACAATGGAAGGAAGCGAAGGAAATTCTGGAGGTGCTGGAGACGGAAAACTGTTCGTTAAGAGATCTGAGCCGTTCTCAGTTTATCCGCCTGAGCCGCGTGTTTACAGAGCTCTTAAACAGTACCTGGAAGCAGGAGAATTTCGACGATGTGATCTTAGACTTAAACGAGCTTCTGATGGAGCCGCAGATCCGCAGAG
>JAJQCU010000195.1:0-1912 GCA_021202575.1 Lachnospiraceae bacterium | reverse complement strand
CAGGAGCAGCGTGGACGCACGGTGGATGAAATCAAAGGCTATATCGAAAGGCATTTTAAGGAACCGGACATGGGTTTGAGCCGCGTGGGCGGCGCGTTCCAGATGTCGGAGAGCTATCTTTCCACGATTTTCAAGGAACAGGCCGGCATCAATTTCGCGGAGTATCTGGAGACGATGAGGATTGAGGAGGCCTGCGGGATGTTGAAGGATTCCACCCTGACCATCAACGAGGTGGCTGAGAGGGTGGGGTACAACAATGTGAGGACCTTCAGACGGGCGTTTGTGCGGGTGAAGGGAGTCAGCCCGAGAGAGGCGCGGCAGGAATGAGCTGACAGTTCTTAAACAGCGGTGAGGAGCGGTAAATGAAGCGGTTGAAGCTGTGATCCGGAAAAACAGAGGTTTGTTTTTGAAACATCCCTGATTTGTGATAAAAATATTGGAAAACTGATTGCCGGGATTTCAAAAGGATGATAGAATATTTTCTGTTGATTACGACACATATAGGAGGACTGAAATGACAGACGAAGAGAGAAAGCAGTTAAAGCTCCACGCGGTGGGCGTCAGGGAGGGAATATTGATCGGCACCCATGGCGCGAAGTGCGGACATCCGGGCGGGAGCCTGTCCGCCGCGGACATGTTTACTTATTTATATTTCAGGGAAATGAGAATCGACCCGAAGGAGCCCAAAAATCCGGACAGAGACCGCTTTGTACTCTCCAAGGGACACACGGCGCCGGGACTGTACGGGGCGCTGGCGGAGCGGGGCTTCTTTCCGAAGGAGGATCTGGCCACGCTGCGGCACATTGATTCCTATCTGCAGGGCCACCCGAATATGCATACCGTCCTCGGGGTGGATATGTCAACCGGCTCTCTGGGCCAGGGTATTTCCGCCGCGGCCGGCATGGCGAAGGGCGCGAAATATCTGGAGAAGGACATCAATGTCTATACCGTCTTAGGCGATGGGGAACTGGCGGAGGGCCAGGTCTGGGAGGCGTCCATGTTCGCGGCCCACTATCAGCTGGATAATTTCTGCGTGATTGTGGATCTGAACGGCCTGCAGATCAGCGGCCCCACGGAGCTGGTCATGAATACGAAGCCGGTGGATGAAAAGTTCCGCGCCTTTGGCTTTGATGTGACGGAGATCGATGGCCACAGTTTTGATGAGATGGAGGCGGCATTCGCCCGGTTCCACGCAAATCACGGCGGCGGAAAGCCCACGGCGATTCTGATGCACACCGTCAAGGGAAAGGACGTCAGCTTCATGGAAAATGAGGTGGACTGGCACGGCAAGGCGCCCAATGATGAGCAGTTTGAGAGAGGAATGGCAGATCTGGCCGCCATTCGCGCGGGATTGGAGGCACAAGTATGAGTGAAATCAAAAAAATCGCGACCCGGGACAGCTATGGAAACGCCCTGAAGGAGCTGGGCGCCGCCCATGAGGATGTGGTGGTGCTGGACGCGGATCTGGGAAACGCCACAAAGACGCTGACCTTCAATAAGGCTTTTCCGGAACGGTATTTCGATTGTGGTATCGCGGAGGCCAATATGATGTGTGTGGCGGCGGGGCTGTCCACCATGGGTCTTAAACCCTTCGCCTCCACCTTCGCCATGTTTGCGGCGGGCAGAGCCTTCGAGCAGGTGCGCAACAGCATCGGCTATCCTCATCTGAATGTGAAGATCGGCGCCACCCACGGCGGTATTTCAGTGGGCGAGGACGGCGCCAGCCATCAGTGCTGTGAGGATTTTGCCCTGATGCGCTCTATTCCGGGCATGACCGTCATCTGCCCCTCCGACGGTATCGAGGCAGAGGCGGTGGTGAAGGCGGCGTACGAGATGGAGGGGCCGGGCTATATGCGGTTCAGCCGTCTGGCGAAGCCGGTTTATCACGGAGAAGATTTTACCGTTGAGATCG
>JAJQCU010000375.1:8565-12442 GCA_021202575.1 Lachnospiraceae bacterium | reverse complement strand
TTGATCTCGCTCACAACAGTCCTGAAAAGGATTTTGATATCCAGACTTCAAGACCAGGAACGGATGTACTCCGTATCCAGACGGACCACCTCCTCAAAATCCACAATATTGCTGCGGCCGTTTACCTGCCACATGCCGGTAATCCCGGGCTTCACCGACATGCGTGCCCGATGGTGCAGGGCATACTTTTCCCATTCATCCAGTGTGGGAGGCCTGGTGCCCACCAGAGACATATCCCCCTTTAACACATTAAAAAACTGCGGAAACTCATCCAGGCTCGTTCTCCGGATAAAATCGCCAAGGCCTCTTTTGTATGTACCGTCCGGCAGAATCTGATTGCCGATCACGCGGGGGTCAAACTCCAGCTTGAACATCATGCCGTCCTTAATCCGGTTCTGCTCCTCCAGCTCCTTCTTTCGCTCCTCCGCGTCCATGTACATACTGCGGAATTTGTATATTTTAAATGTGCGGCCGTTTCTCCCGATTCGCTCCTGTGAAAACAGGACAGGGCCCGGAGACTGCTTTTTGATGGCCGGAGCAAGGAAAAGATATAAAATAAGAGTGATAATACAGCCCACCAGCCCTCCGGCAATATCCATCAGGCGTTTGATGAGCGCCTGACTCCAGGTAATATTGTTCATCGCGTCTGTCAGGACAATATACCTGCCAATCTGCTCCATGATCTCATTGTGTTCCCGCCAGCTGTCGCTGGTCATAACCACCAGATGGCTTGTAACGCCCGCTTCAGACAGCTTCTGCATCAGCTTTGCCGGACGGCGGGAACCCTGCGGAAGGGCCACCAATACTTCATCCACCCAGCTGTAGCATATGTATTCCATCATGTTATCCCGGTTCGCGACCACCGGAACCCCGCAGGCCTCCTCACCGGACATATCCTTATCCAGAAAGACAAAGCCCGCTACAAGGACAAACTGGTATTCCCCTGTCTTCGTATTTTCCAGCACCTCATCCGCCATTGAGCTTTGTGTAATTACCAGCAGCTTTCTGTCCGCCGGCTTTCGTACCTTCAGGACACGCTTCCATATCAGCCGCGAAATATAGCTGAGAGCAATATAATATAACGGCAGGTAAACCATGATGCTTCGTGACATGTCAATGCCCCTCTGCATCAGGTATAATCCGGAAATCACCCCCAGCTCAACGCCTATGGCCTGCTGAAGGGTCTTCACAAACTCCTGATATATTCCTCTTTTCAGCACATCGCTGAAAGTCCGCAGTGCAAATAACACAAGGATATCCGCGCATACAGCTATGCCAGCCACTTCGCGATAATATTGCGGAGCAGGATATATGACCTCCAGACCGCCAAAGCGCGTCACAATTGCAAGTAAAAGTGCCAGTATCAGAGAAAGTATATCCAAAATCAGGAAGTCCAGATGCTTCACGAAGCTTCCCGCGTTCCTTTTGTACATAAACTGCTCCTCCTCTTCTGAGACAGTTTACCATAAACGCATGGATTTCTCAAGACATTTTATACTGTTATTCTCCGGGGATTTTGTGTATTTTGTGTGGAATCAAAGAAGGCGGAACGCAATTATGAATTCCGCCCTTTGATTTTTTATGGGATATCAGATTATTTCACCAGCGCGTAGGTATCTCTCGCGATGGCCAGCTCCTCGTTGGTGGGGATGACCAGCACTCTGACTTTGGAGTCCGGAGTGGTGATCTCCATCTCGTCGCCCCTCTTCGCGTTGGCCGCGGTGTCCAGGGTGATGCCAAGATAACCCAGGTAGGCGCAGACCTTCTCGCGGACGAAGCCGCTGTTCTCGCCGATGCCGGCGGTGAAGGTGATGGCGTCCACGCCGTTCAAGGCCGCCACATAGGAGCCGATGACCTTCGCCACCTTGTAGCAGTAGGCCTCCATGGCGCGGATGGCCGCCGGGTTGCCCGCCTCGTAGGCCTCCTGCAGGTCGCGGAAGTCGCTGGACAGGCCGCAGGACATGCCCAGGACGCCGGACTTTTTATTCAGAATGCTGGTGATCTCAGAGATGCTCTTGCCTTCCTTATTGGCGATGAACTCCAGGATGGCCGGATCCAGGTCGCCGGAGCGGGTGCCCATGTAAAGGCCCTCTAACGGGGTCAGGCCCATGGAGGTATCCACGCATTTGCCGCCGTTGACAGCGGAGACAGAGGCGCCGTTGCCCAGATGGCAGACAATGGTCTTCAAATCCTTGATGTCCCTGCCAAGGAACGCCGCGGTGCGACCCGCCACATAACCGTGGCTGGTACCGTGGAAGCCGTAGCGGCGGATCTTGTACTTCTCATAATACTCATAGGGAAGCGCGTAAATATACGCTTTCTCCGGCATGGTCTGATGGAAAGCGGTATCAAAAACCGCGACCATGGGAACGCCGGGCATCAGCTCCCTGCAGGCGTTGACGCCGATCAGGTTGGCCGGGTTGTGAAGAGGCGCCAGATCGCTGCACTCCTCGATGGTCTTCTGGACCTCATCAGTGATAACGCAGCTGGAGGCAAATATCTCGCCGCCGTGTACGATACGGTGTCCCACCGCGCCGATCTCGGAGAGAGATTTGACCACGCCGGTCTTCTCGTTGGTCAGGGCCGCCAGCACCAGGCTGATGGCCTCGGTGTGGGTGGGCATGGGGGACTGGGTGACCTCCTTCTCCCCGTCGGCGGGCGTGTAGGTGATGACGCTGCCCTCGATGCCGATGCGCTCGCAGAGGCCCTTGGCCTTCACCTCCTCGGTCTCAGCGTCGATCAGCTGGAATTTGAGGGAGGAGCTGCCGCAGTTGATTACTAAAATATTCATGATAAATCAGTCCTTTCTATTATTATCCGTTTAACTGTGCCTGTACCGCGGTGATAGCCACAACGCCCACGATGTCCTCCCAGGAGCAGCCGCGGGAAAGGTCATTGACCGGTTTGGCGATACCCTGCAAAATCGGGCCGTAAGCTTCCGCCTTGCCCAGTCTCTGCACCAGCTTGTAGCCGATGTTGCCGGCGTCCAGGTTGGGGAAGACCAGCACGTTGGCCTTGCCGGCCACGGGGCTTCCCTTTGCCTTGCTCTTGGCCACGGACTCTACTAAGGCCGCGTCCAGCTGCAGCTCGCCGTCCAGCACCAGATCCGGATACTGCTCGTGAGCGATGCGGGTGGCCTCGGTTACCTTATCAACCAGCGCGTGCCTGGCGCTGCCCTTAGTGGAGTGGGAAAGCATGGCGATGCGGGGGGTTGGTCCCACCAAAGCCTTGAAGCTCTCCGCGCTGGAGGCGGCGATGGCCGCCAGCTCCTCGCTGGTGGGGTCCTGATTCAGGCCACAGTCCGCGAAGACGAAGGTGCCCTTCTCTCCATACTGGCAGTCCGGCACGCTCATCACAAAGAAAGCGGACACCAGCTTGGTGCCGGGAGCAGTCTTCAGAATCTGCAGAGCCGGCCTTAAAGTGTCGGAGGTTGCGTGGCAGGCGCCGGCCACCATGCCGTCCGCCTCGCCGGCCTTGACCATCATCACGCCGTAGAACAGGCCGTCTCCCAGCAGAAGCTCTCTGGCCTTCTCCATGGTCATCCCCTTATTCTTTCTCAGCTCGTAGAGCATCTCCGTGTACTCGTCCAGCTTCGGGGAGGAAATGGGATCCACGATGATGGCGTGCTCTAAATCGATCTCCAGCCAGCCGGCGCCGTCCATGATCTTTTCCTCATTGCCGATCAGGATGACTCTCGCGATATTCTCCTCCAGAATCTTGGCCGCCGCCAGAAGGGTTCTCTTGTCCTTGGTCTCCGGTAAGACGATGGTTTTCTTGTCGCGCTTTGCTCTGCCTTTAATTGTATCAATATAAGACATGTTAACTGCTCCTTTCTATATACGGTCCGCGACCGTTTTTAGTAAAATATGTATAGGAC
>JAJQCU010000375.1:294-8555 GCA_021202575.1 Lachnospiraceae bacterium | reverse complement strand
ATTATTTTTTTCACAAGTGTCTCTTCCCGTGAAAATGCATATTTTTCTGGATTGATTGCACTTTTTTTGTACATTCTGACATTTTTTTAACAATGCAATCGGGCACACACTTCCTTCACCCCGCCATTACTGGTTTCGGCCTGCGTTTAACTACATGGACGGTAAGTTATCCATGGCTGGACTTTCACCAGCTAGAACTGTGCCATGCCCGGCACACCAAAAAAACCGGATCGCCTCTCAGGGCGATCCGGTTTAAAAAGGCAGTATACACTCACTCTCTTGTGATACCATATTTTTTACAGAGATTGTCAAATTCTGTGCTTCCCACGAAGCCGTTAAAGACGTCCTCTCTGCTGTAACCCTCATTTGCCATCTTGTTCAGCCAGTCAGCCTTTCCGGAAGCGTCAGATGCTCTGTCAAAGAATGCGCTGTACAGATATTCTACGTAAGATTCATCATCCAGATTCTTATTGATAAATTCCTGTGAGAAAATAAAGCCGAACGCCACATCCCTTCCACTTTTGGTATGTGCCCACAGCTGGCTGGTCCAGTCGGCAAGACCGGTTTCATCCGGGTCGCGGTCCAGACAAATATTATAAAGTCTTGTCACGAAGGCGGTAACGCCGTCAGTTTCTCCGCAGACGGAGCAGGCTCCGTGAGGAACTGTCCCGTATTCCGGAATTGCAATCGGATCGCCCAGCACAATATTATATTCGGCGCAGATGTTCTGGAATTCCACGCTCTGCGAAAAGCCGTTGAAGACCTCCTCGCGGGTGGTGCCGCTTTCCAGTCTTGACACCCAGTCAGCCAGACCGGCCTCATCATATTCCCTTCCCATGAAGGCGCGGTACAGCTGCTTCACATAATCCGCGTTGCAATAATTATAATTCTGGAACTCCGTGCTGAAAATAAATCCGTATGCGGCGGAAGCTCCTGTTTCCGTCCCGTTTTTGAGTCGGCTGACCCAGTCCGCTTTCCCGGCGTCATCCGGTTCCCGGTTGAGGCAGACATCGTACAGGCGGGTGACGAAGTCAGCGACGGGACGGTGGACGGTGATGGTTTCCGTAACAGCGGTTAAGTCGCCGGCGCTTACAGTGATGGTGGCTGTCCCGGAGGATACGGCGGTGATTGTGGTTCCCTCCACGGACAGAACACTCTCATCGGATGAGGTAACGGTATATCCGTCTGTCAGCTGGACAGCAGAATAATAATTGGTGGAAACACCGCTGCTACGCAGAGAGCTGTCCGCCATTACGGTCAGCTCCAGTGTCTGGCCCACCTCAGCGGATGTATCAGCGGAAACAGTAAGGGAGGTCAGGGTGGAAGCCAGTATCTCAAAGCTTGCGCTGGAGGCGGAATAATTCAATCCTGTTTCATCCAGACCGGTTCCTGTCCCAAAGCACTGGGCAGCGCAGGCCCATCCCGCACCGTCAATTTTGAATGCCGCCAGACCTACGTAATTATAATTTGGGTTTATCATGCTGAGATAATGGCCGGTTTCTCCGCCGGTGTTATTTTCATAATCATCTTTTTCCGCGTACCATTGCTCGATTGCCATCGTAATGGGATCAGAGGAGTAATTCCATGCAAGGTTTTCCGCCCTTCTTGTCGTTGATGGAAAAGCTGTAAAGCAGCCGGTTCCGTCCGTGCGGGTGTGCCCAAGATAGTAGTCCGCCTCCGCGGCTCTTATGATTGCCGTTTCCTCCAAGGCGGAGCTCCATTTCAGGGGCACATAGGAATCTGCATATCCCAGTTCATAAGCCTCGTACCGGATTTCATTGAGCCGTTCCAGCACAGCCTCGTAATCCGTTGCATAGTAAGTACCGCTTACAGTGGCAGTCACTGTGCCGGAGCTGTCGGCCTTTACTGAGGCTGAGGATGCGGAGAAGCAGCACAGGGCCAGCACTCCGGCAATCGCCAGGGCAAAAATGCCCTTCAGTTTTGATAGTTTCATAATCTTCTTCCTTTCTGTAAAAATATGGCACATTGACGGACAACATGCCGGGGTGGATGTGAAATCCATTTCCGTGATTGAATTTTAAGGCATAGACGGAAAAATTGCAATAAAAATATGAAAATCGGATGAAACGACAATTGGAAATGATAATATCCACAGGGTGGATACAGGTCTGAAAAACAGATTTTCTCTTGAAATATTCCGGTAACTGTTATAAAATCCTTTTTAACACAAGATATCCGGGTATCCGCCCGGGTGAGTTTGAATATCATTGCAGGTCAATATTTTATGAGGGAGGAATTGTATGAGACTGCAAAAACCAATGAGGATTCTTGTCGCAGTGTTTGTTCTGCTCCTTTCCCTGGGGAGCGCCACACTGTCCGGAGTCACTGTGAAAGCGGAGGATTCAGACGCAGCCGCGCAGGGAACGGTTTCCGATTTCGTAACCCGGCTGTATAATGTCTGTCTGAACCGGGACCCGGATGAGGAGGGAAAGGCGGACTGGGTCAGCCGGCTGGAAAGCGGGGAGGAGACGGGCTCTTCCGCAGCCTATGGATTTATCTTCAGCGCTGAGTTCCAGAATTACAATTATTGCAACACGGATTATGTGAAACAGCTGTACCGGGCGTTCATGGGCCGGGAGTATGATGAAGAGGGACTGAACAGCTGGGTGGCGGCCCTGGAGAGCGGCTCCACCAGGGAGGAAGTGTTCAACGGCTTTTCCCAGAGTGACGAATTCCGGAATTTGTGCGGTACATACGGCATCACCCTGGGTGACCCGATTGCGGTTCCGGAATACGGGACAGTGCCCCATGGCAGCTGCTCTGTCTGCGGGGAGACGGATGGAGTCACCGCCTTTGTGACGCGCCTGTACAACATCTGCCTGGACCGGGAGCCGGATGAGGCGGGGCTGGAGGACTGGACCAGCCAGCTGTGGGCGTACACCAAAAGCGGGAGAGACGTGGCCTACGGATTTATTTTCTCCGAGGAATTTATCAATAAAGACCTGGATGATGAAACCTATGTGGAATACCTGTACCTTGCCTTCTTTGACCGGGAGCCGGATGAGGAGGGAAAGGCGGACTGGCTGAACCATATGGAGAGCATGGGCTACAGCAGGGAGGATGTGTTCGACGGTTTTGTGGGGAGCACGGAGTTCGATAATCTCTGCAAGAAGTATGGCATTGTGAGGGATGTTGCGACAAGTACATCAGAGAATACTGATGATGCCACGGAAAGTACAGATACGGGGAGCAATTTATTCCTTGATAATTATAAATTTACACCGGATCAAGGGGTTATCCCAATTGATGCCGAGGAAAACGAATATTCTGTAGGCGATATTTTTACTCATTATACAGGTTATGAAGCAGTTGTTCTCAGTGTGGATGAAAATGGGCCTATCGCTTCCTGGGAGTATACCTGCGACCATAACTGGGTTTTTGATTATTATTACGAGGCTCCTACATGCTCCAGCGGTGGAACTGGTGTTTTCCATTGCACTATTTGTGGAATGCAGGATGCCCAGCCTGTGGATGCTACAGGGGATCATGATTTTGTTTGGTCCGGTGGATTTGATGGCTCTTGCATGCACACTGGGATTGCAGAGTATAGATGTTCCGTTTGTGGCTATTCTTACACCGAAACTGTTGATATCAATCCTAACAATCACGATTGGTGGACTGTTGATGGGGTGACTTACTGTGCAGAATGTGGATTAATACAAGAATAATAGAGCAGGCTTTTTATATTGGATGGCAAGGAAACCTGCCATCCATTTTTGCTTTAAACTCACTATTATATTCATGGGATTTCCCCTCTTTTGACTTTCCAAAGTATCGAAAACGGGGGATTATCATCATGACGCCATTCAGAATCCGGAAGGAGGTATTTCATGAAAACCGCAGCCATCATCGCCGAATACAACCCTTTTCATGAAGGGCACGCGTATCATATCGGACAAACCCGGCAAATCACGGGCGCTGATTACATCGTCACCATTCTGAGCGGCGATTTCGTGCAGCGCGGCCTGCCCGCCGTGGAGGAGAAATATTTTCGCGCCCATAAAGCGCTGGAATCGGGCAGCGACCTGGTGCTGGAGCTGCCCTTAGCCTACGCACTCTCCTCCGCCCGGGGGTTCGCCTTTGGTGGCGTGTCTCTGGCTGAGGGACTGGGCTGCGTGGATTACCTGAGCTTCGGGCTGGAGGATGAAAATAATCTGGAGGCCATGGAAGCGCTTGCAAAAATATTATATTTGCAGTCTGAAAAGCCTGTCTATAACGAAACGCTGCAAAGCGCTTTCAAAAGCGGCAAAAGCTATCCCGCGGCGGTCTCGGAGGCAGTCTCTGTGGCTTTCCCTGAAATTGACGCCCGCTTTCTGACCCAAAAGCAGAATTCCAACACTATTCTGGCGCTGGAATATCTGCAGGCCTTACATCGGCTGAAGAGTTCAATCAGGCCTGTGGCCGTCACCAGGCGGGGGCTGCCCTATTTGTCAGAAAGCGCCGCTGCCTTACAGGAGGGCTATCCCTCCGCCACCGCCCTGCGTGCTCAGCTTCAAGAAACAGAGCCTTCGGATTCCTCCCTGCTTTTCCCGGAGGATTTCAGCGCCCTGCTGCACTATAAGCTCCTCTCCTGCGGCTATGAGGATTTATTGCGGTACCGGGAAATGACGCCCTCTCTTGCCCACAAAATTCTGAACGCCCTGCCGGAATTTGAGGATTACGAGCAGTTTGCCATGCTGCTCTGGACCAAGGATACCACCTACTCCCGAATCTGCCGCCAGCTGGCCTGTCTTTTGCTGGACATCAAAAAAGACGCCTGGGACGTGAACGCCCCGACGCCTTACGCGCGGATTCTCGGTTTCCGCAAATCCGCCGCTCCCCTTCTTCACCGGATCCGGGAAACATCTTCCATCCCGGTGATCTCCAAACTGGCGGACGCCGAAGGCCTCCTTTCCGAAGAAGCCCTGGGGCTTTTGAATCTGGAGGTCAGAGCCAGCCGGATCTATGACAGCGTCCGGTACCACAAGTCCGGGGAGCGGCTGCCGGGGGAATTTCAGAAGCAGGTGATTTTTGTCTGAGCACAGACAAAACACCCTGAATCTTAACAATGCGGTATCTCCAAAAACAAGAAAGCGCATGGTCCGTAATTCATAATTTTCATGCACCTTCCAGTTACTGTTCAATTTTGTATTAAAGCAGCCTTAAAAGCTGTACCAGCTCATGCGGCCTGGATTTGCCCGATATGGTCTGTCTGGTGTCAAACAGTCGAAATTTATTATCCTGATAGAATGACAGCAGCCTTTCCTCATTGTTTGCTTCAAGAAATACCACCATTCCACCACCCATGTACTGCATATCCTCAATCACACTCCATGCCAGTTCGAGAAGTTCTGCACCTGTGATTTTCTTATTTCTGCCATCTGCATAATTTTTCCCAAGCTGCGCAATCAGATATGCCGACATCATATAGGAATTAGTCTGCTCATCAAATTCACTGACTCTTTTTATTTTTCTTTTCACAGTGTTGCTTATCACTTCACCCCGTACTGTCAGCGGTTTTAATGCTATCGTGAAATATCCCACCAAAGCACCTTTATCCATATCCAGCACTAAATATGTAACAGACTGGTTCTTCCTTGTAAACTCTATGGAACTGTTCTTTAAAAAATACTCAACATCCAGATTCGCGGGACAGGAAAAGCCGGAGATTATTTTCAATAATTCCGGCTCCCCGACCTTTTCAAGATTTCCCTGTGCCAGATACTCACGAATATTGACAAACATAAATTTATCATTTGCTGTCATTCGTTTTCTCCCTTATCTTATTAAGCCACAACAAATCTTCTTCCCCTTTTAGTTCCCTTGCAGCCACAGGGACACGAATCGGACGGTCATTGGCAGACGCTTCAATCGCATCGGCAAACATCTCCACCTGTCGCTTTCCCGATATAACAAAGTTCTTCGTGATACTTGAAGTTGCCATATAAACACCTCCTCTGTTAGTATGGCTCATTATATAGAAAAGGGACAACAAAAGTCATCCCTTTTTCTTCCGTATAGCTACTGTCAAGGCCGTAGCGTACCTTTCATAGATGATCTGCCCTTAAAGCGGCAGAGCGCTTTTCATATAGAGCTTCCCTGCTCATTCACATTATACTCAACTATTTTTTATCTGTCAACAGGAAATTCTTGTTAAAAATATAACTATAATATCCGCAATTATAATATCTTAACCTGTTTTATACATCAGTTCTTAAAGCTGTGAATCGGTGCGGGTATCCTGCCGCCCCGGTTTACAAAGGCGTCGCAGGAGAAGGAGTTGACCGGCATGATGGGCGCGTAGCCCAGAAGGCCGCCGAATTCCACGGTATCGCCCACATCCTTGCCGGATGGCGATCATGTCAAGGCCCACGCTGCACACACAGGTCATGGCTTCGAGCTTCTCCAGGGTCAGCGCTCCAGCTTTCACAGCGTTGATCATGCCCTGGTCCTCGCTGACCGGAATGAACGCGCCGCTTAAGCCTCCCACGTAGGAGGAGGCCATGACGCCGCCTTTTTTCACCTGATCATTCAAAAGCGCCAGCGCCGCCGTGGTTCCCGGTGCGCCCGCCTTCTCTAATCCGATCTCGCACAGGATATCCGCAACAGAATCGCCGATAGCCGGTGTTGGCGCCAGCGACAAGTCCACAATTCCAAAGGGCACGTCCAGCATCCGGCTGGCCTCCTTCGCCACCAGCTGACCCACCCGGGTTACCTTAAAGGCGGTCTTTTTGATGGTCTCACAGAGTACCTCACAGCTTTCGCCCCGCACCTGCTCCAACGCGTTTTTCACCACGCCCGGGCCGGAAACGCCCACGTTGATAATCCTGTCCGCCTCCGTGACGCCGTGAAAAGCCCCGGCCATAAACGGATTGTCGTCCGGCGCGTTGCAGAAGACCACCAGCTTGGCGCAGCCCAGGGAATCCTGCTCCTTCGTGCGCTCTGCGGTCTCTTTAATGATCTCTCCCATCAGGCGGACCGCGTCCATGTTGATGCCAGTCTTTGTGGAGCCCAGATTGACGGAGCTGCAGACGCGCTCAGTCACAGCCAGCGCCTGGGGGATGGAGCGGATCAGAAGCTCGTCCGCCGGCGTCATGCCTTTATTAACCAGAGCCGAATACCCACCGATGAAATTCACGCCCACTTCCTTCGCCACCGCGTCCAGGGTGATGGCGATTTTGACGAAATCCTCTTCTCTCCTGCAGGCCGCGCCGCCGATTAAGGCGATGGGCGTCACGCTGATTCTCTTATTGACGATGGGAATCCCGTATTCCCTGGAGATAGCCTCCCCGGTGGAGACCAGGTCTTTGGCGGAGCGATAGATTTTATTGTAAATATTGTCGCGCAGACGGTTCATATCATCGCTGATGCAGTCCAGAAGGCTGATTCCCATGGTGATGGTGCGCACATCCAGATTTTCCTTTTCGATCATATGATTCGTCTCAATGACTTCCATTCTGTTGATCATGATTATTTTCCTCTTTATCAAATCCTGTGCATGGAATCAAAAATTTCTTCCTTCTGGCACCTGATCACAACGCCGATGCCCTCGCCCACTTTCTCAAGATCCGCGCAGATCGTGCCGAATCCCTGGGAGGTGGCTCCGATATCCACGATCATCATCATATTAAAATAATCCTGCACAATGGTCTGGGAAATGTCCAGAATGTTGATCTGATGCTCCGCAAGGTAAGTGTAGACCTTCGCGATGATGCCGACGGTGTCCTTGCCGACGACGGTGATAATGGCTTTCTTCATAATAATTCTCCTTCTTTTTGGGCTCCTCTTCCTTCCGGGACAGCCCTCTTATTCACTTCTTCAGAAGCAGTGTATACTGAGCAGAAGCTGCATGGAAGGAGCAGCCTCATAAGCTCTGTAACATAGTAAACGACTTTATGTCGTTCACTATAAGTTATACCGTCAGCACCTCGCTGTAAGTATCCCGGGCCGCCACCCGGATATCGAAATCCGCCGCCCGATAGGGGGTATCGGACATATCAATCTCCAGGCGGACCGACGCGTAGGCAAGCTCCGGCAGATTATTTTCTTTACTCAGATGTCCCAGAAATATGTACTCCATTCCGGAGCTCAGAAGCCGGCTCAGCAGTCTGCCGCTGTTTTCATTGGAAAGATGCCCCTGGTCGCTGAGAATCCGCTGCTTGAGCAGATAATGGTAGGGGCCGGTCTGAAGCATCCGCACATCATGGTTGGCCTCCAGCAGAATGGCGTTCAGATTTTGCAGCTGCTCCACCGTATAGGGG
>JAJQCU010000375.1:0-284 GCA_021202575.1 Lachnospiraceae bacterium | reverse complement strand
TTTGACTCCGTCTGTCAGCGTGTAGCCGCAGGGCTCTTTGGCGTCATGGGAAATTTCAAAAGGATGAACCTTCAAATCCCCCAGCTGAAAATCCTCGTCCTTCCGGATCATGTAAAAAAGCTCCGGATCGATGCTTCCGATACTCCTCGTCTCCATGATCCCCTCAATGGTGCCCTTCGTGGCGAAAATGGGAATATGGTAACGCCTGGCCAGAACCCCCAGCCCCTGGATATGGTCGATGTGCTCATGGGTGATGAAAATGCCCTTAATATATTTTCGGGAAA
>JAJQCU010000230.1:9034-12492 GCA_021202575.1 Lachnospiraceae bacterium | reverse complement strand
GTATACAGGCGTCCAGAGAAAGCTGCAGGACAACGGTGAGGAGCGGGAGGTTCAGGCGCAGTGCCTTGCCCTGGGGGATGGAATTGAGTATGAGAAATATCCGGGAAACCCGGTTCTGGATGAGAGGGATTTGCCGGTAGGCGGCAGCAGGTTTGATTTCAGAGATCCCAAAGTGTGGCGGAAAGAGGATGGGACCTATGCCTGTGTCGCCGCGAACCGGGGAGAGGACGGAAACGGACAGCTTCTGCTGTTTTCCAGTCCCGATGGCCTGGACTGGAGTTATGAGAAGGTGCTTTATGCCAATGACGGACGCTTCGGCACCATGTGGGAGTGCCCGGATTTCTTTGAGCTGGATGGGAAAAGTGTGCTTTTGATCAGCCCCATGGAAATGTTCCCCAAAGAGATGGAGTACCACAACGGGAACGGGACTCTCTGCGTGGCAGGGAGCTTTGATGAACGGACAAATACGTTCCGGGAGGAGACAGACCAGGCGATTGACTATGGAATTGAGTTTTACGCGCCCCAGACCATATGTGCGCCGGACGGGCGCAGGATTATGATCGGGTGGATGCAGAACTGGGATACTCTGATTTATTCCCGGGAGCAGAAATGGTTTGGGCAGATGAGTATTCCCAGGGAGCTGTCTTATCGCAATGGACGTCTGTATCAGAGGCCGGTCAGAGAGCTGGACGCTCTCAGGCAGGACCGTGTGGAGTATCGCGGCGTGCCGGTCATCGGGGAGGTGCGCCTGGATGGCATCCGGGGGCGCAGGATTGATATGGAGTTATCCGTTTCTCCGGCAGAAGGGGAGGAGCTTTACAGGAAGTTCGCGGTCCGCTTTGCCCAGGATGAGAAATTTCACACCGCTTTCAGCTTTCGCCCGGCGGAGTCGGTATTGAAGGTGGACAGAAAGTTTTCCGGAACCCGGAAGGCGCTGATTCACCAGAGGCGCTGCCAGGTGAGCGGAAAAGATGGAAGGCTGAAGCTGAGATTAATACTGGACCGGTTCAGCGTGGAGGCTTTTATCAATGATGGGGAGCAGGTCATGACGGCAACCATGTATACGGCCCAGGAAGCGGACGGAATTTCTTTTTTTGCGGATGGAAAAGCGGTCATGGATGTGGTAAAATATAATTTAATCGTGTGACAATCTGGCTTATCGTAGTTGTATTTCCTGCAGCTGTTGAAGAATTGACAGTCAGATTATGAAAATTTGTTGCATTAGGCCATTTATAAACGAAATCTTGCGCAAAATGGCAAAATTTCCATTCCGGTTTATCCGGGTTAGGATGTAGAATAAGAAAAACGTAAAAAGAGCTGCCTGCTATCAATGGGCGGCTCTTTTTGTGTGTGTCGATATCGACAGACTGTTCGAATATTGACTGGTCAGAGATGTGGAATACTGATATTGAAATAAATGATCATCAGATTTCAGAGTGATGATTGCACAATTTTAGAGTCTTAGCATTCCGCTGTCTGCCTTATGCTGCCCCGAAACTGCGGCACAGTACTGACATAGGTGGCGCAGAAGGGCTTTGCGGGATTGCCGATCCTGTCGATCAGCAGATCGGCGGCTATCTTTCCCATGTCCGTGCCCGGAATGGCGGAGGTGGTGAGCGCCGGTTCCACGATGGCGGATTCTGGGGAGGAGTCAAAGCCGGTGATCATGACATCCCTTGGAATCTGAAGTCCGCGGCGCTTCAATCCAGCCATGATGTGAATGGCGTGGTAATCGTTGACGCAGACAAAGGCGTCCGGAAGAGCGGGCAGACGCTTCAATTGATCGTCAATCCAGTCCGGGTCATAGTAGGGGCTGCTGTTTTTGGGCATGATACACAGATCCCGGTCCAGGGGAAGCCCCGCTTCGTTCAACGCAAGCTGAAAGCCGTTCCAGCGCTCATAGAAGCTGTTGCAGTGGTTGATATCGCCCACAAAGCCCAGCTTCTCAGCCCCGGCCTGAATCAGACGGTGGGTCAGAATCCGCGTGCTGGACACATTTTCCATGGAAATCAGGTCGCAGGGCATGGGCTTTTGATAGATATACGCGTACCCGTCCACAATAATGGTGGGCAGCTTCAGGCCGCAGACCGTATTCCAGAAATCATAATCGAAAAGTTCAATTCCCAGAATACCGGCGATACTGTCAATGGAGGTATTCGGAGGAAGGGCGCACTGAGCGAGTTCCTCCGCCGTGACTTCGTACATTTTGACGGTATATCCGGCGCGGCTGACCTGATTGGTAAAAGCTGTGACAAACAGGGAGCCGAAGCTGTGGTTCATGGGGTTCCTCTGGGATAGCACCAGGATGCACTTATTCTGCTCCACAGGCCGGTTGAGCATCGTTTCATCCATCGGCTGGAAGTAGCCCAGCTCCTGGGCCTTGTTTAAGACCAGCTGTCTTGTGGTTTCCGGCACTTCTCCTCTGTTGTTAAAAATTTTGGACACCGTATTTCGGGAAAGCCCACAGGCGTCCGCGATATTCTGTATGGTGACCCTTTTCAAAGCCATAGCTGTCTTCCCTTCCTTTTTTCTGCGCTCACAGGAGCATTCAGACATACATGCAGATTTTTTGATGTATTGAGAATTTCTGGTTTATTATAACATGTGCAGAATGAGAAATCAAGGTTTACAAATTGTAAAATTACAGGTCAAATTCTGGACAAACTGGCGGAACCGGAAATGGTTATACTAATTTACCGCATAAATGAATCTGGTATGGAAGGTAAGGAGCGTCGAAAAAATAGACAAATTGGAAACAGAAAATTTATGAAAATTAACGAAATGTAAAAATTTGCACAAACGAGATTGACAAAATGTAAATTTAAGAATACTATAAGTTTACAAAATACACATCAGATTGACGATGTGTAAAAAAGAAAATCAGGAGGATATGAAAATGCAGGCAGCAAAAAGAAAGCCCGCCGTGTCGGACAAAAAAGTCAGGCCCACGTCGGAAAAAGGCAAAGAGATAAAACGACATATTCCCTATTATGTCATGCTTTTGCCGGCTATCGTAGTAGTATTTTTATTCAACTATCTGCCAATTTACGGAGTTCTGATCGCGTTTCAGGATTTTATGCCGGGAGATAAAATTTTATCCAGCACGGCGAACTGGATCGGACTACAGAATTTTACGCGATTTTTCAACAGCGTTAATTTCTGGCCGTTGATGAGGAATACGTTCCTTTTGTGTATCTACGGTTTTATTATCGGGTTTCCGCTTCCCATTATCATCTCGCTGTCCCTGAATGCGTTAAAGAACAAGAGAGCCGGAAAAGTGATTCAGACAATTTTTATCGCGCCGCATTTTATATCCCTGGTGGTGCTGGTGGGAATGCTGCAGTTTTTCTTTGGTTATTATGGCCTTGTGAATAATGTAGCAGTGAGTCTGGGAGCGGAAAGAATTTCCTACATGCTTTTAAACGGTGCTTTCAGGCCAATGTACATTCTGTCCAGCA
>JAJQCU010000230.1:0-9024 GCA_021202575.1 Lachnospiraceae bacterium | reverse complement strand
CATGAAGCGGCAATTATTGATGGTGCCAGCCGTTTTCAGCGGGTCATTCATGTGGATATTCCGGCCATTCTGCCAATGATCAGTGTAATGCTGATTATGTCTATCGGCGGACTGATGGGAGTTGGATACGAAAAGGCCCTTCTGATGCAGAATGACGGAAACCTGGCGGTCAGTGAAATTATTTCCACCTATGTATATAAGCAGGGTCTTACCGGAGTTCCGGATCAGGGCTATGCTACAGCCATAGGACTGTTCAATTCGATTATTAACGTGATTCTGTTGGTGATAGCGAATACCGCGTCGAAAAAATTCTCTGAGAATTCTTTGTGGTAGGGGGTGTGATATGAAAGACAGAAAAATAAAAATTTCAGGAGATAAAATTTTCAGTTTCCTGAATGCGGCTTTTCTGGGAATTATGCTGGTGGTTGTCCTTTATCCGCTCTACTTTATCGTGATTGCTTCTATCTCGGATACGGATGCGGTGCTGGCGGGAGAGGTGGTGCTTTATCCGGTCGGACTCACTTTGTCGGGCTTTCAGAAAATCCTGGAGAGGACAGATATCTGGAGAGGATACCTGAATACAATCATATATACGCTGCTTACTACAGTTTTATCGCTGGTAGTTACCATCCCTGCCAGATGGGCATTGAGCAGAAAGACGATCCCGGGAAGGAAATTCCTGATGATTTATTTTATCATTCCCATGTTTTTTGGCGGCGGACTGATACCGTTTTACAATGTGATGAGCAGCCTGCATCTGATTAACAGTATCTGGGCCATTGTCTTGCCCTCGATCCTTTCGGTCTGGAACCTTTTTATGACGAGAACCTTTTTCAGTTCCAGCATTCCGGACGGTCTGATTGACGCTGCCAGAATTGACGGCGCGGGAACTTTTTATATCTTTGGTACGATAGTGCTGCCGCTTGCCAAGGCAATCCTTGCGGTTATGGCGCTGTATTATGCGGTGGGACAGTGGAACAGCTATTTCAACGCTATGATCTTTTTGCAGGACGAGGAGATGTATCCTCTGCAGCTGGTCTTAAAGGAGATCCTGCTGGCTTCGGAGAGCACGGTAGGCGGCAGCGGCGAGACCATATTAGAACAGTATCGCCTGGCAAATCAGCTGAAATATGTGTCCGTGATTGTATCAACTCTGCCGATTTTGTGTATCTATCCCTTTGTACAGAAGTATTTTAACCAGGGAATTATGATCGGTTCCCTGAAGGAGTAATTCATTTTTAAGGAGGAAGCAAATGAAAACATTAACGAGAAGAGATTTCTTAAAGATGGCTGCGGTCTCAGGTACAGGCCTGGCGGCTATGGGGCTTGTGGGCTGTTCATCGTCCGCCAGCAATTCACAGAGTGGCTCGGATGAGTCAAATGTGGACACGCTGGTGAGCGAGTATGGTTTTCAGTGGGAGGACACCTTGGCTCCGATTTTGAACGATGCCGGTGCGGAGGCGATTTCCTTTAATATCTATTCGTCCAAGAACGCATCGGCGCTGGACTATAACGATATGAAAATCATGCAGGATCTGTTTGAGAGCACCAATGTGACTGTGAACTGGGAAAATGTTTCCGAGACCGTCTATTCTGAGCAGAAGAACCTGATTTTCAGCAACTCTTCCGACAGACCGGATGCTATTTATCACGCGGGCATGACACAGGGTGAGCTGATCAAGTACGCCCAGCGAGGCGTCATCGTAGCCATCAGTGATTATCTGGAATATATGCCGAATTTTTCTCAGATTCTTGAGGAGCGCCCTGACATTTATAATCAGATTGTTAACGAGGAGGACGGCAAGATCTACGCCCTTCCCAGGATTGAGGAGATGGGACTTTTACAGAATCCCAACATCCTGTTTATCAATAAAAACTGGGTGCAGCAGGTGATCGACGCCGGCGCGGTAGAGGGAATTACCTCTGCGGATCTTGTGGACGGCCTGACTCTGACCTGTGATCAGATAGAGGATATTCTGATTTATTTCAGGGATCACGATATGAACGGCAACGGAGATGCCACAGATGAACGTCCGCTGAGCTTTGTGTACAACAACTGGCAGGGAAATCAGTGCGACCTGTACGGCATGTTCGGACTGAATGATAACCTGGAGCACAGAGTGGTGATCGATGATGAGATCGTATACACGACTATGGATGACCGTTTTATGGAGGCGACAAATTATCTTGCAAACTGGGTGTCGGAAGGGCTGATCGACAAGGTGTCCTTTGAGCAGTCTCAGGACAATTTCCTCGCAAACGGCAAGGGCCTGGAGACCTACGGTGCTTTTTACTGGTGGGAGAGCGCCACGGTCGTGGACGACCCGGATAACTATATTGTCTGCTGTCCTCTGATTGGCCCGGACGGAGAGCAGACGGTATGTGTATCCAACAATCCGGAGGTAAGCACCGGTGAGCTGGTGTTCTTCAGCGATTGTGAAAATGTAGAGGTACTGCTGGCGTATTTTGATCGTTATTATGATCCCTATATTTCCGCACAGATCAATTATGGTGCGGTAGGAGTTGTCTATGATGAGGAGCTGGATGAGAACGGAAAGCTGGTGCAAAAGGAACTGCCAGATGGGGTAACTTCCGATGAGCTTCGGCTGCAGAACGCACCTCTGGGAATTATCTATCTTTCAGATTATGCCTGGGAAAACGTGGTCAATATGGAGGAACGGGCACAGTTAAGACAGGAGAGACTGGCGGCTTATGTGACGCCTTATGTAGATGAGGGCGTGCAGCCTTGCCCGAACCTGCCCTTTACCATGGATGAACTGAATACGCTGAGCAATTATGAGACGGATCTGGAGGACTATGTGAAGACAAACCTGATCAGCTGGCTGATGAACGGCGGCGTCACGGAGTCGGCATGGGAGACCTTTCAGACGGAGCTTACGAGCAAGTGCCATCTGGACGAGATCCAGGAGGTTTATCAGTCCGGGTATGACAGATACCTTTCGGAAACCTGATTACAGTGAAATACGATCATAAAGCTTCTGAGATCCGGGATGAAGGATTCCTCAGAACAGAAAGGAAATGAGATGAAATTAAAAAAACTTTTGGCATCGTCGCTTGCCTGCGCCATGGTGCTTGCGGCATCAGGCTGCGGCAGCAGCACTACTTCCGGGGAGAATACAGCGCCTGTGATCAGCGGTGTGGAGGATACCTCTGTGGAAGCAGGAACGGAATTTGACGCGTTTGCGGCGGTGTCCGCATCCGATGAGGAGGATGGAGATTTGACTTCCATGGTCACGGTTACTTCTACTCCCAGCCTGGACTTTGTGAACGGCAAAGTGACAGTGGAGAAGGCGGGCAGCTACGAGCTGACCTACAGCGTCACCGATGATGGTGGAGAGACGGTGAATGCCTATGCAACATTGACGGTCACCAAACAGACAGCCGATGCGGTGGTTTATATGGATTTTGATTTCAGCGGAGAGCAGGAAGCAGAGGATCACGGATGGACGGCCAATATTTCTGACAGCGCCGATGCGACCGCAGAATTAAAGCAGGGTGCCTATGTCTTTGATGTCACATCACCCGGAGAGAGCGATGGAGATGTGCAGCTGGTCAAATCCGGGCTGGAGTTAAAGGAAGCGCAGTACACCATTAAGGTGTGGGCCAAATCCACGGAGGATACCTACTGCCACATCATCGCCAGAGATGAAAGCAGTGAAGAGTGGGCCACCTTCGGCGGAGCCTATAATCTGGAAATCGGTGAAGAGGTCAGTGCCCTGGAGATGAACTTCACTTCCTCTGGAGAGGGAAGCGCGGAAATCCTGATCAATCTGGGCAAAATCACTCCCAATGCCGAGAACGCGGAAGATACTACGCCCACAGACTTTACTGTGACCATTGATAAGATTGAAATCTTCGAAATTACCGGCGTACAGACGCAGACGCTTGTGTATTCCTGTGATTTCAGTTCTTCTGAGGAAACGGTTACTGTGGAAGCTGGCGATGGCGCGGAGGCGACAGTGGCCGTGACAGACGCAGCAGAGGTGAGCATTGCTTCTTATCCGACGGATGGAGGCGTGTGGAGTATCAAGGCCAATATCGGGATTGGCGATGTACAGATCGAGGCGGGAGAGACTTATTATTACAGCTTTACCGTCACTTCGGAAAATAATCAGTCGGGAGAATGTCTGGTGGAAAGCGCGGCCAATTATGACTCTGAGAGAGCCAATTACGCCAGCCTGAACCTGACAGCCGGTGAGGAAACAGTCATTTCCGGCACTTTTGTTGCAGAAAATTCGGTATCAGATCCTGTTATTCGTCTTCAGCTGGGAACCGCTTCGGATGGGGTTACCTCCAACACGATTACCATTGACAACGTGGAGTATGGAACTATTGATGGCAACCAGCAGACGGTTAAGACCATGGACAGATTTATCGCTTTTGGAGAAGGCAGCGTGAATGAGCTCAACCCGGAACTGCCATGGGATACCTTTAACGGAACGGACGAGGACAATGACCTGGGTGTTGGTACAATTTATACAGAGAACGGCAGCCTCTTTTACCGTATTGACCAGGGCGGTTATACGGACTGGTATAATAAGCTGATCTGCGGCTACAGTGATAATCCGCTGACGCTGGAGGCGGACAGCTATTATACAATTGAAATTACCGTGAAAGCGGATCAGGACGTAACCTGCAGCTTTGCCTTAAGTCCCATTGGTGATTGGGATCCCAGAATCTCTGAGTCAATGAATATCACGACGGAGGAACAGACCTTTACCTTTACGACAACCGATACATTGATTGTGGATATGGATTTTGAAATGCTGTTCCAGTTCGGGTCAGAGGATACCGCCAATCTGGGAGAGGTAACTATTGAATTCCTGGATGTGACAATATACCAGATGAAGGTAGTGGATTAAAATGCGGTGCGGGAGAAGAAAGAGAGTCGGCCCTGCTTCTCCCCGAAAGCAGGACGGCTGGAAAGGAGATCACTATGAAGATGCGTATAAAGGGATTGTTTTTCGCTGTCTGTCTGGCGGTTGCAGCCGTCCTGGCAGGCTGCCAGGGAACAGAATATACAGTAAGCTTTGACTTAAATTACAGGGATTGCCCGGATGAGGATGATGTGATGGTTGCTTCGGGAAAAAAGCTGGAACAGCCTGAGAATCCGACAAGGGAGGGCTATACTTTTATCGGCTGGTTTGAGAATGCGGCGCTGACTGACGAGTGGGACTTCTCCACGGAGAAGGTAAGCGCAGATATGACTCTGTATGCCGGCTGGGATCTGGACACGGGGGATGAGAGCGTTTACCCGGAGGATGACAAGGATTTTTCGTCGTTAAAAACAGCGGGCAGTCAGGAATCGTCATATGAATATGTGAACTTTTTCCTGCCGGAGGTGGACGGAATCTCTCAGCCATATGTGGGCGATGTGATGCCGTACTATGAGGATGGAGTTTACTATATTTACTATCTGAAGGAAAGCGGAGATTCCTACAATCACTCCGTTTACCTGGCAACGACAACGGATTTTGTCACCTACACAGAATATGATGATGTCGTGCTGGAAGCTTCCAGGAGCGGAGGACAGGACGGCTGGATCGGAACCGGATCTGTGGTGAAGGTGGGAGAACGGTATTATTTCTTCTATACCGGCCATACCTCTTCTGCAAGCTACGAATATCAGGAAAAAATTATGGTAGCGCAGAGCGATAATCTGTACTCCTTTGAAAAGGTGGCGGAGTGGGAGATTATACCGCCGGATTCGCTGGGACAAAAGCAGGATTTCAGGGATCCTCAGGCTTATTATGATGAGGAAAGCGGAGAGATTACCCTCACTGTGCCGGCAGCACAGTCCAACATTGCCAGAATCCTGAAATATACGCTGAGCGCTGATTTGACTCAGGTGGAGTATGAGGGTATTATTTTCTCTGATCCTACCGGGGAATTCTGGAACCTGGAGTGCAGTGACACCTTTGAAATCAACGGAACATGGTATATCACCTATTCTGCACAGGATGATACGCTGTGGTACGCTTATGCGGACGAACAGTTTGGACCCTATAGTGAACCGCAGCGGCTGGACGGCAAGCTTTTCTATTCGGCGAAGCATGTGGAGGACGGCTCAGATTATTATATGGCAGGCTGGGCCAGAAGGTCTGAATCGGCTACTTCCACCTCGGAGGTTTCCGCCTGGGGAGGAAATCTGGTAGTACAGAAGATTGTTCAGAACGAGGATAAGACGCTTTCGCTTGCGCCGGTGGACGCGGTAGCAGAGCAGTATACGGTTCGGCGTGAGCTGGCAACAGAGGATTCGCATATCTACATGAAAGCAGGTTCCCTGTATGACTTTGAGGAAGTTTTCACTGCCTATGAAAGCTTTATGCTGACAGGGGTATTTACCTTTGAGGGGAGCGGGAGCTTCGGCCTGGCCTTTGATTACAATGGCGATGAGGAGAGCTATAAGCTGATTTCCATTGACCCGGAAGAAGGAATGGTCAGTCTCTATTTTAATGAGGGAAGTACTTTGATCGCGCAGACAGCGGTTACTCTGGAAGCGGGGGAGGAATATTCTTTCACCTATATTCAGGAGGGCTCTGTAGGAACCTTTTATATCGATGGCCTGGCGGCGCTGACTGTTAGAATCTATGGGGTAAGCGGCAAGTCAATCCGGTTTTTTGCGGAAAACAATAATGTGCTGTTTACGTCTTTAAGGGAATATACCAGATGAGGCAGTTTATCGGGTGAGGGAATATACCTGTCTGCTGTGTGATAGCAAAGTGAAGCAGACGAAAGAATTTCAGAGAGGAGGAACGTGCCATGATCAGCGACAGCTTGTTGCGAGCGAGAACTTTTGAACAAAAATACATTGAGTTTCAAGACCCGAAACGTCCCTGCTTTCATGTAACAGGAACCGTGGGTTGGATCAATGACCCCAACGGCTTTTCCGTGTACAAGGGAGAGTATCATTTATTCTATCAGTACCATCCATATTCGAAGGAATGGGGTCCCATGCACTGGGGACATGTGAAGACGAAGGATTTTATCCGCTGGGAGAGGCTTCCCGCGGCGTTGGCACCGGACACGGAGGCGGACCGGGACGGCTGCTTTTCCGGCAGCGCCCTGGAGCTTGAGGACGGGAGGCAGCTGCTGATGTACACAGGGGTGTATAAGGAAACCGGAGAGGACCTGGAAATCCGGGAGTATCAGCGGCAGAGCATTGCCCTGGGTGATGGAATCAATTATGTAAAATATGAAGGAAATCCGGTGCTGGACGCAGATGATCTGCCGGAGGGAGGAAGCCTTTATGACTTCAGGGATCCCAAAATCTGGAAGGAGGGGGGCAGCTTTTTTGCGGTTGTGGCCAATCGTGCGGCGGATGAAAGCGGTTCAGTGCTGCTGTTTCGCAGCGAGGATGGATTTTACTGGAAATATGTGAAAATATTAGTGTCAAATCACGATGAATTTGGTAAAATGTGGGAGTGTCCGGATTTCTTTTCCCTGGATGGGGAGCAGGTCCTTGTGGTCAGCCCCCAGGACATGGTTCCCATGGGGCTGGAATTTCACGCGGGAAACGGTGTGGTGTGTATGATGGGAGGCTGGGACCGGGAAAAATGTTCTTTTCAAAGGGAGCGGGCGCAGTCCATGGATTATGGTATTGATTTTTATGCACCTCAGACTGTGGAAACCATTGATGGACGGAGGGTGATGATCGCCTGGATGCAGAACTGGGCCACCTCCAGATGCCAGGATCCAACGGCGGATTTCTTTGGAATGATGACGGTGCCAAGAGAGCTGGGAATCCGGAATGGCCGGCTGATTCAGAATCCGGTGCGGGAGCTGGAAAATTATCGTCAGAACAGGGTGACATATCAGAATGTCCTTGTGAACAGGCAGATGAACCTGGCCGGGATTTTTGGCCGGGTGATGGATCTGACGGTCCAGGTACGCCCGGCGACGGAAATGGGTTATGCATATTTTCAACTGAATGTGGGAGAGGACGGAGAGCACGGCGCGTTCATTTGCTATGAGCCCGGTAGCAGTATTGTAAAGGTGGACCGGACCCGCAGCGGAGGCTGCTTTGATATTGTCCATGAGAGGAGCTTTTTTGTCCGCCCGCAGGAGGGCAGAGTCAAAATCCGGGTGGTGATGGACAAGAACAGCCTGGAGATCTTTGTCAATGACGGAGAGCAGGCGGCCAGCTTTCTTCTCTACAGTCCGGTGACGGCCCAGGCTGTCAGCTTTGGGGCCCGGGGCGCGGCATTGATGGACGTGGAGAAGTACGATCTGGTTGTGTAGAATTGCTCAGAGGGATGGAAAAGTTTTCATGGATGTGGTAAAATATGATCTGATCACTTAAGGAACGTAGGTGAGCCTGCTCACCCGCGACGAATGGCAATGGATCCAAAGGTGTCTTTGGGCTTAGAATGCGATGGGCGTGTGACGCGTTCAATGAAGGAGGATGAAATGATGGAAAATAAAAACTGGGATGTAGTCGCCCTGGGTGAGTTACTGATCGATTTCACGGACAGCGGCTTAAGCGCCCAGGGGAATCCTCTCTTTGAGGCCAATCCCGGCGGCGCACCCTGCAACGTGCTGGCCTTGCTGCAAAAGCTGGGCAGGCGGACCGCCTTTGTGGGCAAGGTAGGCGAGGATATGTTTGGCTCTCTTTTGCGGAAGGTCTGTGAGGAGGCTGGAATCTGCATGGATGGCCTGATCGCGGACAGGGAAGTGAGGACCACTCTGGCTTTTGTGAAAAACGCCCCGGACGGGGACCGGGAATTTTCCTTTTTCCGCAATCCCGGCGCGGACATGATGCTGAGCGCGCAGGAGCTGCCTGAGGATATGCTGAAGGACACCCGGATTTTTCATTTCGGAACCCTTTCCATGACACATGAAGGCGTACGCGAGGCGACAAAAAGGGCTGTGGCCATAGCGAAGTAGAGCGGCGCGTTTCTTTCATTTGATCACAATCTGCGGCCGCAACTGTGGCCGCACCTGGAGACGGCAAAAGAGCAGATACGCTGGGGCCTGGATCAGTGCGAAATCTTAAAGGAGTAT
>JAJQCU010000095.1:583-12705 GCA_021202575.1 Lachnospiraceae bacterium | reverse complement strand
GCTCTTGGATATGCTGGCGAATACGTATGATAATTGCGTACTCAAAGGAGGAACCTCGTTGTCAAAGGGATTTCAAATTATTGATCGTTTTTCGGAAGATGTTGATATAACATTCAGTGAACACATTGGGAAAAAAGAAGAAAGAAATTAAAGCATAATACCCTGATGAGTATCAGCGCAGAGTTCCAACTTCCCATTGATAACATAAGTGATACAGAAAGCAATCGAGACCTTAACTCCTATCATTTCAGATATCATTCAGTCTTCAGTGAAGATGAAATTTCATTGTTTGATGCCATACCTGAATATGTTAAAGTAGAAACATCTCTGGGTTCGTACGCTTTTCCCACAGAAACACGACAAATCGGGAATTATATTGGAGATTATCTGAAATTCAGAGAACGACCTGATCTGATTGAGCAATTTCAACTTGAAGAATTTCCTATGAAATTACAATCAATTGAACGGACGTTCATTGATAAAATTTTTGCGAGTTGTGACTACTACATAATCCAGAATGCAACCCGACATTCCCGTCATTTATATGATCTTTACAAAATTGCCCCTCTGATATCCTATAACGATGATTTTTATTGTCTATTTACACAAGTTCGTGTTCACAGAAGCGAAATGAATGGGAAAGAAATTCAAAGGGGCAGAAAGTCGATTTTCCCATCTGCGGAACCAAATATCAGCATTTCGGAAACAATCAAAAAATATTGCCGAGATGGTTTTTATGCAAAAGATTATCTGGACATTACTGGACATTTTTTAAATGATTTCATCTCTTATGATGACATATTGAAACAAATGCTGGTTATTGCTGATAAAATGCCGGACTACAAAGATCAGCCCGGATTTGAATGATTTATGAAAAAGGGTGCACTATGCCGCCTCCTTTTTTGCTGCTCTCCGCTCAATATTATCGCAGGACAATTTATTTTCCGGATGAGGAACAGCGCGAAGCTGTCCGCCAGCAGATACATGAATATATCCGTTGGGGTATACTCCAGAAGCAGCTTCAGGATGAGCGGGCTTCCGGGAAGGAACCGACAAAATAATAAAGATGATTTTATCTTTATGAACATGCTTTGAGAAAAGGACAAGAAAAGGTGGCCTGCCGCAAAAAGATAAAGCGGCGCCACCTTTTTGTTTTCGTTATTCCATTAAGTATACCCTTGTTTCATAGGGCTTCAGGATGTCAGGCTTTTGTTTTGGATAATTTTGCAAAATCAATTTTGCCCTATCTGTATCAAGGCCGGCCGGGCATTTGAACTTTGTCTCTCTCCGGGAAAAAGAACATATCACATACAATTTCCGGGAATCTGTCTCTCTGGAATATATGTAATGCTGTGTGGAATTCTTCTCAAATTCCCGGTAGGTTCCGTTTTTCACTACATCCAGCCTCTTACGCAGGGCGATCGCCTTCCGGTAAAAGTTCAGCAACGAATCTGCGTCCTCTTCCTGGGCGGCCACATTGATCCTCCGGAAATTTTTATTAACATAAAACCATGGCTTCACATCGGAAAAACCGGCATGCCGTTCCGCTGACCACTGCATCGGCGTACGTGCGGAATCACGGGAGGAACGCCACAGGCGATGCAGGCGCTCTTCATCGGATTTGCGCAGGGCGGTATTCTCATACTGCCATATTGTCTGAACATCTTCGTATTTGTCCGGGGAATCAGGCCGCCAGTTGGTCATTCCGATCTCCTGCCCCTGGTAAATGAACGGCGTCCCTTTCTGGAAAAGGTATGCCGCGGCGAGCATCTTACCGCTCTCAACACGGAACTTTTCACTACCGTAGCGGGATATGACTCGAGGATGATCATGATTTTCCAGATAAATCATATTACAGGCCCTGCCGTCCAGTTCCTTCTGCCACCTGGAAAACGAGCGTTTCAGCTTTCTGAGTGAAAATTTCATCGGCATCCAGTCCGTGAACAGGCAGTCTGCACAGACTGTCTCAAACTGGATCACCATGTCCAGTTCATTGCTTTTTTGCTCATCAATATACTCCAGAGCCTTTTTGGGAGTTACCATCGGAGCCTCGGCAAGTGTCATACAATCGTAGTGAGAAAATACATCCCTGTAGAATTCTGACAGGTATTCATGGATACGCGGACCGTGATTGTAATGAGAGATTCCCTTCCCTGTCGGCAGCGGCAGTTTTTCATCAGGCAGGCCCTCCTCCTTGGATATAAAGGTAACCACATCTTCCCTGAAGCCATCCACACCCATGTCAAGCCAGAAGCGAAGAATCTTTTTCACTTCCTCCCGTACCAGCGGATTGTCCATATTCAGGTCCGGCTGCTTCACAGCAAACAGATGGAGGTAATATTCCCCGCGCACATCATCATATGTCCAGGCTTTTCCCTCAAAATTGCTGTCCCAGTTGTTGGGAAGCTTCCCGCCCGGCTTCGCAGGCCGCCAGATATAATAATCTGTGTATGGTTCCTCCCTGCGGCGGCTTTTCTCAAACCAGGGATGTTCATCGCTGGTGTGGTTAATCACAAGGTCCATGATCACCTTCATGCCCCTTTGATGTGCCTCGGCGAGCAATTTCCGGAAAGCCTCCATGCCTCCATATTCCGGCGCAATATCCATATAATCGGAGATGTCGTAACCGCAGTCGGCTCCCGGCGAGGGATAGAGCGGTGAAAACCAGATTCCGTCCGCTCCCAGAGACTGAATATAATCCAGTTTCTCCAGTACACCCCACAAATCACCCATGCCGTCCCCATTTCCGTCCTTAAAACTCCTGGGCCAGATCTGATAAAATACTCTGTCCTTGTACCATCGCGTGTGTTCCATCTAAGGCCTCCTTTTCCCAAAAGACATTATAAGTCCGCAGCATAATATATAAGAACTTTATAACAGCATACCACAGGCCCTGCCCTTTTGTCACGCTGCATCACAAATAAAGTCAACTGACAACCGCATTCATTGCTTATGGCACTTTATGGCCGGATCGAAGAGCGGGTGACCCGTGGAATGCAGGAATCCGGAGATGAGATGGCTGCTCATTCAGCTTCACATGAAATGAACGGAAACCGCGGCGCCCTGCCATACAGAAACGCCGCGATTCCTTTTATGAGCAAAATATAGAATTTTACCAAAATTACTTGCCATTCACGGCCATCAGAAAGTGGAAACGAAGCTGCCGCAAAAGCCATGAATAGTCACACTACAGCATTACACCTCAAACATCATCTCGCCGTAAGTCGGTACCGGCCATACCTCAGCGTCCACAATCTGCTCCAGCTCGTCGATGGGAGCCCGCAGAGCCGCCATCGCCGGGACTACCACATCCTTGTAAGCGAACGCCTGCTGCTTTCCATCGCTGATTGCGAAGGACTCCTCCGTCACCTTCTTCAGTTCCTCCAAAGCGGCCTTCGCCTGGGAGAGCTTCTCATTGACCTCCACCAGCTCAGCGGCCTGTACAGAGGGCTCCGCGCCGGCGGCCTTCACTGCCAGCACCGTATCCGCCAGAGTTTTGGAGTATCTGATCACCGCCGGGATATAATCCTTGGAAGCCATGTCGATCATGGTGCGGGCCTCAATGTTGATATTCTTGCTGTAGGTCTCGTAAAGCACTTCCTCGCGGGCCTCCAGCTCCACCCTGGTAAAGATGCCGAATTTCTCAAACAGCTTCACAGCCTTATCGGTAGTCAGAGCGCCGGTAGCCTCCACCATGGTTTTGATGTTCGGCAGACCGCGTCTTGCGGCCTCTTCCACCCAGGCCTCGGAATATCCGTCGCTATTGAAAATAACTCTGCTGTGCTTTGTCAGATTTTCCTTGATCAGGTCATGGCAGGCCATGTCAAAGTTGTCAGCCGCCTCCAGAATGTCAGCCGCCTCACAGAACGCCTCGGCTACGATGGCGTTCAGCACAGTGTTGGCGTCCGCGATGGAAGCGGAGGAGCCGACCATACGGAACTCAAACTTATTGCCGGTAAAGGCAAAGGGTGAGGTCCTGTTTCTGTCGGTGGCGTCCTTCATAAACTCCGGAAGAGTGGAAACGCCGGTCTCCAGCTTCTCACCGTGAATGGAGCGAACCGCCTCGCCGGTTTCCACCAGCTGCAACACTACGTCCTCCAGCTGCTCGCCCAGGAACACGGAAATAATAGCCGGCGGCGCTTCATTGGCGCCCAGTCTGTGGTCATTGCCCACATCCGCGGCGCTCTGGCGAAGCAGGTCCGCGTGAGTATCCACTGCCTTCAGCACGCAGGACAATACCAGCAGGAACTGAATATTCTCATGGGGCGTCTCGCCCGGATCCATCAGATTGATGCCGTCGTCCGTGCAAAGAGACCAGTTATTGTGCTTGCCGGAGCCGTTCACACCGGCGAAGGGCTTCTCATGAAGCAAACAGGTCAAGCCATGGCGACCGGCCACACGCTTCATGGTTTCCATCACCAGCTGGTTGTGATCCACAGCCATATTGGCGGTCTCATAGATGGTAGCCAGCTCATGCTGAGCGGGAGCCACCTCGTTGTGCTGGGTCTTGGCGGTCACGCCCAGCTTCCACAGCTCCTCATTCAGATCCTTCATATATCCGCCGATTCTCTCGCGGATATTTCCGAAATAATGATCCTCCAGCTCCTGGCCCTTGGGTGCCGGCGCTCCGAACAGGGTACGTCCGGTGAAAATCAGATCCTTGCGCTTTAAGTATTTATCCTTATCTACAATAAAATATTCCTGCTCCGGTCCTACGCTGGCGCTGACCTTCGTGGAAGTGGTATTGCCAAAGAGACGGACAATGCGGATTGCCTGCTCGCTGACAGCTTCCATGGAACGCAGCAGCGGAGTCTTCTTGTCCAGAGCCTCGCCCTTATAGGAGCAGAACGCGGTTGGGATGCAGAGAATCACACCGGCGGCGCTCTCCTTTAAGAATGCCGGGGAAGTGATGTCCCAGGCTGTATATCCTCTTGCCTCAAACGTGGCGCGTAAGCCCCCGCTGGGGAAGGAGGAGGCGTCCGGCTCGCCCTTGATCAGCTCCTTGCCGGAAAACTCCAGAATCATCTTGCCGCATTCATCCGGCGAAGAAATAAAAGCGTCATGCTTTTCAGCGGTAATGTCAGTCAGCGGCTGGAACCAGTGGGTGTAATGGGTCGCACTCTTCTCTACCGCCCAGTCCTTCATCGCCTTGGCGACCACGTTGGCGTCCTCCAGGGACAGCTCGCCGCCCTGCTTCATGACCTTCACAACGTCCTTAAACACATTTTTCGGCAGGCGCTCTCTCATCGTACCAATGTCAAATACATTGCTGCCAAACAGTTCTTCTACATTCATGCTCATAATGTTTCCCTCCAAATCGAGTTACGGGCCGCTGCCGCAAAATGAAAACAAAAAGGCGTTCAAAGGTCTGATATCCTCTGAACGCCATCGTTCACATCTCACGTTTTCCCGGTTGAAATTACTCTACTCTATTGTTTCGTAAATTGCAAGCCCTTTTATAAATTTCCATGTTTTAACCAAAATGCACGATTATTTTTTGCCTCGGTTGTCTAAAATTACTATTGACTTTACATTTTCATTTCTGTATTATTGAAATGTTGAAAACCACTGGGTTCTCCGGATGGAATGTGACAGATTACTTTCATTTGAATGGCTCATGACCCAGGGGACTCAACTTCGGGGTGTGGCTCAGCTTGGTAGAGCGCTTCGTTCGGGACGAAGAGGCCGTGGGTTCGAATCCCGTCACCCCGACTCGCTTAAATGTCGATTTCCCTTGTAAATAAAGGGAAACCGGCATTTTCTTTTTCCTCTTTATTTCCCCTCATATACATAAATCACCTGTACCAGCCCCATTTCCTCCGCGTCCATCGCGAGCTTCAGCGTTTCCTCCTGCTCCGGATCCGTAATGCTCACGCCGATCATAAAGCCGCTCTGGAGCTGTTCCGAGTAGGGGATGCTGTTCTCGGTCACGATCTGCGCGCCGGGCACCAGCTGCGTCAGATTCATTTCCACCGTTTCTGCGTATTCCAGCTCTCCGTCCAGAGTACAGATATACATGGTCACCGGCCAGTCCCAGTACATGGGCGCAATCCCGGTATTTTCCCAGGTCATGGATATCCGCAGCTCATCCTCCCGCAGCGAATAGCTGGTCGTCAGGCCGGAAATATACAGCCGGTACCCCAGCCGCTTCAGCACCTCCTGCGCTCCCTCTGACTCTGCCTCCTCGCCCGTGGGACAGTATGGCCCGATAAAGCTCATATGAGTCTCCTCGATCAGACTCAGCGTCATATCCAGATTTTCACCCAGCATCTCCTCCATGGGGGTCGCGCTGGTAAACTCCCCGCCCACAGGGGCTGTCTCCCAGAAATTTTCAAGCGCCCGATATTCCAGCGCTTTCCCGTCGGTCTGCTGCCTGCCCCCGTTTTTGATCCAGCTAAGCCATCCCCGTGTGGATGTCTCAGAGCCTGTCATATCGTTGTACAGCCCCAGGCCCAGCTCGGCTGCCATTTCATAATTTCTGCGCATCAAAAGCCAAGCGTTGGTAAAACTGTCGTAATAATCCATCACATATTCCCGACAGATCTCCGCATCTGGCATGCCTACGCCCTCCACATCACTGTGGACGTGCCACTCTCCCCAGTGTCCCAGGCTGCCGAGTTCCACATAAGCCACAAAGTCACTCTCATTGCAGTAGTCCGCCAGCGCCTCGATTGCGGCTCTGTGGGCGGCCCGAAAGGTACTGTTTTCATAATTGGGGGAGTAGCCGCTTCCATAGCTGGTAGTATAGAAGCTGCCGTCCATGGTCTGAAGATAAAGCCATTCCGGAATGTCCATCACATGCCCGGAGGAGCCCGGCACATCGCACAGGAACCTTAAAACCGCGTGTTTTCCCTCCTCCTGCCACCGCTCTATATGATAAGTCTCCTCCAGATACTGAATATCATAGACTCCCTCCGTCGGTTCCCACTCCGCCCAGGTCAGCCCGATGTACACCAGCTGCGTATCATCCTCGCAAGCCTCCGTGTCAGCAGCCGTGGGGGCAAAGCCAATCAGCGGATTGGCGATAAACTCGTCCGTTTCCGCAAACGCTGCCGTCAGGTTCAGGCGGCAGCGGTATGAGTATATACTAAACAGCCCTGTCGCAGCAGCCGCGATTATGACCGCCGTCAGAAGCAGCAGAATTTTAGAGGTTCTTTTTTTACCCATGATATTCTCCGTCCGATGCCAAAGCCCCATCAGATCCCGGCGGAATTGTAAATGCCTCACTCGCGAAACAGCCCCAGTTTCTCCGCCATCTGTCCCCGCTTTCCGGCATTCTTAAGAATTTTCAGAGTGGATATCCCGCGGATTTTTTTATTATTGTACAGAAAACAGAAAAGCGTCACCGCCCACAGCCCCGGCCACAGGATCACCGCCCTTGAGGCCTTCGGATGATTCAGGCGCATCTGGTGATGAAATTCCCGCAGGTAAGCCAAAATACCACTTCCGCGCACCATCACCATCCGGTCGCCGGAGGATTTTCCAAACTCCTCCGCTTCCAGTATCTCCCACAGAAAAGCCTCCACAGACTCTTCATTGGGCCAGGTATCCGGCTCTCCCCCGCCCTCAATCAGCAGCGCCGCCTTTTCTCTTTTCAGGCCCAGATACTGTACACAGACCGCTGTAATGTAATCAGAAAACCGCTTCAGGCCGCTGCCCCGCGCCATCTTAAGGTAAGCGTTCAGAGTCTGTTCATTGTCTGTTCCGTTCCAGAATACGGCCCAGTCGCACAGAAGCTTGATGCCGAAACCGGACCGGAGAAAATGCTGCAGCATGTGAAGCAGCAGCTGAAAAGCGAACACCGGCCCGCAAAGCACCGGAAGGGTCACGCCCATCACGTCCTTCTCCTCATACTGCCCGCCTCCCGGATTCGTGAAGGGATACAGATACCGGTCAAACCCTTTGTGATCAAAAGGCCCCGCCATCATGGTATGGATTTCCACCTCAATCTGATCCCGGGTTTCCATCGCAACGTGATGAACGGAGTGCTGGTCCGCGCTGACAACAAGCCCCGCTTTCTCAAGCACGCTCACCGCCCTTTCAATCTCCTCCGGATTCACCAAAAGCAGGTCCACATCTCCGGATTTGCGAAGCTCCGGAACCGGATAACAGCCGCAGACAGCCGCGCCCTTTAAGCAGACCGACTGAATCCCGTTCTCCTTCAGCAATTGTATGACAGCTCCGGTCAGAAAAAGAAGGTGATAATTCTGCAGGACAATCTGTCGGCTGGTCTTCTCCAGCCGGGTCTGAAATTCCCCGGGCAGATTCCCACCGGAAGTCAGCACATCATACAGAAGCGACAGGACAGAATGCCTCTCCGCCAGCAAAAACAGCCGATTCCAGTCCGGAGACCGGACAAAATCCCCGCCCACGCGATGGCTGCCGTCATTTCCTTTTTCCGGATGATCCTGTTTTGCGGCACAATCCCCGTTCTCATGAGCCGCTGTCCCGTCTTCTCCGGACAACGCCTGTCTCAGCAGATTTAACAGATATTTTTCCTCGTAGGTCAGTGTCTCTCTCCTCATGCTCTCCCTCATTATATCATGAGCAAAGGGCGCTCATGATCCAATTCGCCGCTCGCCCCTTCTCTTTTCCAGCAATCCCCCGGCCTTCTCCACCAGAAAGCGGAAGTCCTTTGTCCGGCAGTAAACCAGCAGCAGAATCCCGTTGGGAACCGCCGCGCACACGAAAAACCGCAGAATCAGCACCGTCACAACTCCGCCCGAAATCCGCGAGCAGAGCCCGTCTGTCAAAAGCCACGCTGCCGCCAGCACCGCCGTATACAGCGCGTATCTGGCAAAATAATATCGCACCGGCGTATTCAGCCGATGCTTATACAGCACATAGGGCTCCACCCAGACAGATGTAGCCGCCATGCTGACAAAGGTCCCCAGGAAAACACCGATCACGCCCAGCCGTAGCCCCAGCAGAATGGACACCGCCAGATTGATCAGCGCCTCCGGGACCGCCTTATAACGGTCGTACCAGAAAAGTCCCATGGAATCTCTGAAAACCAGAGAGGCCTTTCTCATGCCGTTCACATAGAAATTGACGCACAGCACCAGCACCACTCTGGAAGGAAAAAGATAATTCTCTCCAAAGCTGATCTGCACAAAGGGATTGATCAGCTCATAGAGACAGATGGCCGCCACTCCGTACAGCCACTGTCCGATGAAAAAACAGGCGTTAAAGATCTTTCTGATCCTGCCCGAATCCTCCGTCACCCCCAGATTCCCCACACTGGCCGTGATCCCCTGGAACATCTGGTCCAGCACCTGGCGCACAGAACCGATCACCAGATAATAATTGGAATAAATCCCCACGCTGACAATGCCGATCAGAGAGGAGATCAGCAGATTATCCGTGTTGTTGACCAGCACGCTGCTGAGCTTATGCATGAACATCGCCCGGATATTGCGGAAAATATCCGCCCTCTCCTCCTTTCCCAGAGACTGCACCTCTTTGTCCCTCAGATAAGGATACATTTTGTCCGCCCTCCGGGAAATCCGCAGGTTCCCGCCCAGCGTACATATCAGATAAATGCAGAGGAACAGAATAAAATTGTGGGTCGTGACCAGCACGATCATCTGCACCACATCCTGAATAATCAGAAAAATGGTCTGATTCATCGTCCCGATATAGCTCATCTGATGGGCGTCGATCAGTGTCTTTTTATAGATCAGCAGATAGGACAACACGGAATTCAGCAGATAAAGCACATAGATCAGCGTCAGATATTCAATATCCGGCTGATTTTTTATCAGCACGTCCAGAAACGGAATCAGGCAAAGCCCCGCCGTCAGTACCACCGCTGCCACAATGCGGTAAAACCAGCAATACACCCTCATCAGGGATTTCTGCTTTTCGATGTTCCCCTCCGCGATGGGCTGGTACAGCGCGTAGGTGATCGCCGTCCCCACCCCCAGCTCGGACAAGGCCAGCACATTCAGAATATCCGAAAAAAGGCCGTTCACCCCCACATAGCTTTCGCTCAGGGTATGGGTAAATACGACTCTGGTCACAAAGCCGAGCAGAATGGCGATCAGCCGGGAAATCACAGCTACCGTTGTATTATATGCCGAATATTCAGTTCTGGATTTTTCCTGCTCATTCATATTTCCGCCCCGCCATGGAAAGACAGCTCCCACAGCCCGCTGCCGCCTCAGGTCTTTTCCCGTTTCCTCACACGCCCTTTTCTCTTTATTTCTCGAAGGAGGACTTCTGGGGCAGTATCTCATCAAAGGCCTCCAGCAGCTCCCTCTTTACCCGCTCAAACTCAATCGGCTGATTGGCGTCATTGATGCAGATGATCTTTGATTTCCGCTTTCTGATGGCCCGCAGCAGCTTTTCATTTTCATTTCCCACATTGAAATATCCCAGATCTCTGGTAATATTTTTCGCCGTAAAATTGCCTGTCAGCTTCTGCCATTCCCGCAGCAGATAAGGCGTCACATCCTCACTGCCGCGAAATCTGTGGGAGGACGTCTCCCGCAGCACCTCTCCCTCCTTCTCCCAGACCTCCCCGAAGGTGCTTTTGAGAAAGGGAAACGGTCCATGAACCGTATAAAAGCCCGTGAACAGCGGAAAAGCAAGCTCCAGAAAATTATAAAAAAAATACAGCGGCGGATATCCGATTTTAAAATAATGGCCGGGCTGCATCCGGACATTCTGCCGCTTGTCAAAATGTCTCGCCAGCACCAGCGTATTGTTCAGATAAGAGTGGGACATGACCGGATTGGCCGGGTTGGCTACCACCGGCTGAAAGGCCAGCATATCACAGGGCTTGTCCCCGTCAAAAAAATCAGTGGGCTTCAGATCCCTGACGGGCAGAAAATCATCGTTAAAATAGACAAATCGCTCCGACAGCCCCTCAATCCTGTACATATGCAGCTCAATCACGCGGCTGCTGAAGGTGGGAAGGTACTCATGTGGAATATAATCCTCGTGGCTGACCAGATGCAGCTTCGGATGAGAGGTATTCATCCAGTCCGGAATCTGGCCGCAGGTGATAAAGTGAATCCTGCGCACCCACGGCGCGTACCTCTCCACGCCCCGAAACCAGTAGGGCAGAAACCCCCAGTCCCGGTACCGTTCCGGCCGGTCGTCCGCCTCTGTCCGCGGGCGGTATTTCGCCTTTTCCCTCTGCCAGGCCGGGTCGTTGCCGTCCACCCAGGTAATGACAAAATCAATTCCCTCACGCTCCATAGCAAAGCCTCCCCAGGCAAATTTCCTCTTTCGCGCCCTCGTTTGCGAAACAAATCGGCGCCTGATCCTTTCTCCGCGTCATGGCAAGGGAAAGCTCATAGGGCGCTTTCTCCTGATTTAGCCAAACCTCCGGAAGCCTTGAGTAAATCTCCTCACGCTCCCCCGGCCAGAAGGTACGGGGATCGGCCTCAAGCCCCAGCCGCCTTATGTTCCCCTCCTGATCCCGCAAAAGGAGCGCCAGCTCCCCTTCCTGATAAAAACAACCAAAGCCTGTGTTTTCCACCACAATTTTCAGTTGGAAACCGGCTTTTTTCATCAGACCGGCCTCCCGCACCACAAAGCGGTACCCAAGCCGTTTCCCGATGTAGCGATATCCGTTCTCTCCCTGATACCGCGTCTGCTTCCACCGGTCCAGAACCCGCAAATCATAGAGGCTGTTCAGATAAGTCAGGCGCATCCGTGAAAAGCGCTCCGCCGCCTCTTCCATGCCAAAAAGCTTCTCTCCCCCGACCGTCTCCCCTCCGTTAGGCACATACCGGCACAGCCGTTTCTGAAAATCCAGTTCCTGGCGGACACTGTCCTCCCGCCAGGTTCCCAGGTCCGTGTCCGACCCCAGCAGTCCATCGTTAAACAGGCCAAGGTGCAAAGACCTCGCCCTCTTTTCAAGCTCCCTTTCCTCCCACTGGTCAGAAAAGCCCGCCAGCTCCCTCCACTGGGAGGGACGGCGCACCGCCAGAAAGCAGCTCTCAGGCGCGGCCTGCCTCATGGAAGACCAGAGCTCTGTCATGGAGCGCCGGGTCAGGAAACGGGAACCGTGCATTTCTCCCCAGCTTCCCACGAACAGGCCCTGAAGCCCGTAAATCAACCGCTCATATCGGGAGAGCAGCTCCGCCAGCTGGCTGATATGGGTCTGAATC
>JAJQCU010000095.1:0-573 GCA_021202575.1 Lachnospiraceae bacterium | reverse complement strand
CAGCATTCCCTCCCCCGAGCGGTCATATACGAACCGAAGCCAAAGTTCCTTCCCCCACTCCCCGAACAGGACAAGCGCCTCCTCGATATGGGCAAGAGCCTGCTCATCAAGAGGTTTCTCCCGGTAGGCGCCCAGGTCGATGAGCAGCAGAGCCAGCCTTTCCTCCCCGGCCAGGTCTCCGTACCACTCCTCCTTCACAAAGCCCTCCCCGGCGCAGAGGGTAAACATACGATACCACCCCCGCCCGGGATTGGGAATATCCTCCAAAGCCTCCTCCCCAACCAGGGACTGAAAGCGCCATTTATTCCTGTAAAATTTCAGCATACTTTTCCGCCGCCCCCCGATTCCACTTTAAGACCCTGATTCTGAACACCGCGGCGAGAATGCTGAGGGAGTTTCTGATCATGTACACCACGGGCTTTAACCCGGAATGCATGCTGGCGCCGGCAGTCCTCGCGTGCATGACCGCCGGCACCTCCCGGACGCGAAAGCCCAGAAGCAGCATCTGCGTAATCATATTGGCGTCCGGATACCGGTCGGCTAAATTGCCGAACGGGGAATAACTAAGCACGG
>JAJQCU010000426.1:9641-13025 GCA_021202575.1 Lachnospiraceae bacterium | reverse complement strand
GAATGGCGTCATGGATTGCGGGAGCGTTTTTTGCGAAGCAATCCATGGTATCATACCCTTTTGTCGCTTTAATCATAATATCCAGGCGGGGAAAACGGGCCGACGGATTGCGGGCCGGATTTCCCAGGAATGCTTCAGGGTGGGAAAACGAACCGACGGATTGCGGGCTGGATTTTCCGGGAATGCTTCAGGGCAGAAAAAAAGCTCCGAACCTTTTGGAACGGAGCCTGACAGGGGAAGAGGGATTCGAACCCCCGTGAGCAGTTTTGGAGACTGCCATCCTGCCGCTGGATGATTCCCCTAAGCGACTACATCAGTATATCAAAAAGATTGTCAAAATGCAAGCATATTTTTGAAGAGGAATGAAAAAATGAGAGAAATTCCGAAGCCCGGGGAGACCTACCGGCATTTCAGGGGAGAGTTTTATGAGATCGTGACACTGGCGGAGGATACCAGAACCGGGGAGCGGCTGGTGGTCTACCGGACACTTTACGGGGAGGAAAAGATTTTTGCCAGGCCGCTGCAGGATTTTCTGGAGCCGGTTAATCGAATCAAATATCCCAACGCGGAGCAGGAAAACTGCTTTGAGAAGAGCGAGCCGCCGAAGATCGCGCAGATCGATCCGGCGGTACTGGAATTTCTGGACGCGGACACCTACGCGCAGAAGCTCCGCATTTTTGTGGGCGTGGAGCACAGGATAACGGACGATATGATTAACACCATGGCGGTCGCCCTGGATACGGAGGTGCCGGAGGGCAGCCTGGAGGAGCGGGCGGCCAGCTTAAAGAGCGTCTTAAGCACTCAGGTCCGCTTTGAGGTGAACCGGTAGGCGGATCGACAGAGAGTGCAGTAAGTAACTGTCATGAAATAACCTGCGCATCCTGCCCCGCCTGATACGCGGATCGCAGACTGTAAAAGCCTTGCCGTAGCCCGGATAACAGGAAACGACTGAAGACAAAATAACGACAGGAAAATAACAGTTCTGCCTGATAACTGAGGAAAACCAATGAACTATCAGCACATTGTGAAAGCGTATTTTCTGGAGCGGCCCAACCGCTTTATCGCTTATGTCCGCATTCCCGGCGTTTCTGAGCGGGAAAGAGTGCACGTGAAAAATACAGGCAGGTGCCGGGAGTTATTGCAGCCCGGCGCTGTTGTTTATCTGGAAAAGAGCGGACAGGCGGCGCGAAAGACAGCCTATGACCTGGTGGCGGTGGAAAAGGAGGGCGGACGTCTGGTCAATATGGATTCCATGGCTCCCAATCAGGCGGCGGGGGAGTGGCTTAAGGCAGGCGGCCTTGTACCTCATCCGGAGCTGGTGCGGCCGGAAACCGCCTGGGGTAATTCCCGTTTTGATTTTTATATGGAGGCCGGGGGACAGAAATATTTTGTGGAGGTCAAGGGCGTCACCCTGGAAAATGACGGAGTTGTCATGTTCCCGGACGCTCCCAGCGACAGGGCTGTTAAGCATGTGGAGGAGCTTGTCAGGGCAAAAAAGCAGGGATATCAGGCCTGTATTCTGTTTGTGATCCAGATGTCAGGCGTGAGACATTTTACGCCAAACAGGGACATGCACCGGGAATTTGCCGACGCTTTGTGCGACGCGGCGGCGTCAGGGGTGCGGATTCTGGCTTATGACTGTGATGTCACCCCGGAAAGCATGAGCCTGAGAGCTCCGGTGCCGGTTTTTCTGGATGAGCGCGCCTTAAAGGTGGCGGATTTTACAGAGGATTTATTACAATATTACAGGGAAAATAAGAGAAGCCTTCCCTGGCGGGAGGACCCGACGGCCTATCATGTCTGGGTGTCGGAGATTATGCTGCAGCAGACCCGGGTGGAGGCGGTGAAGCCTTATTATCAGCGCTTTCTGGAGGAACTGCCGGATGTGGAGGCCCTGGCGGCAGTGCGGGAGGAGAGGCTGTTAAAGCTCTGGGAGGGGCTGGGCTACTACAGCCGGGCCAGAAATCTGCAGAAGGCCGCCCGGGTGGTGACGGAGGAATACGGCGGGAGTCTGCCTCAGGAGAAGGATGAGCTTTTAAAGCTCCCCGGGATTGGCCGCTACACAGCGGGGGCGATCTCTTCCATCGCTTACGGCAGGGTGACCGCGGCGGTGGACGGCAATGTGCTGCGGGTGTTGAGCCGGGTCTTTGCCGACGACCGGGATATTGGCCGGGATGAGGTGAAAGGGACTATGAAGCGCTGCTGGAGCAGGCCATGAGCCGGGAGCATCCCGGGGAGTTCAACCAGGCCATGATGGAAATCGGCGCCATGGTCTGCGTGCCCAACGGCCAGCCGAGGTGTGAAATCTGCCCTCTGTCCTCCTTTTGCGGGGCATACGGAAACCGGACACAGGAGAAATATCCCCACAGGGCGCCCAAAAAAGCGAGAAAAATTGAACGGCGCACGGTGCTGATTGTGCGCGACGAGAAAAGAATTGCCATCAAAAGGCGGCCGGCGAAAGGGCTGCTGGCGGGGATGTATGAGTTCCCGGTGATCGAGGGGCAGGTCTCAGCGCAGCAGGCGATAGAAGCGCTGGGGGAAAAGGGAATCGGGGCTGTGCGGATTCAGCCGCTGGAGGACGCGGTTCACATTTTTACCCACAGGGAATGGCACATGACGGGTTTTCTGGTCCGCGTGGATGAGCTGACAGTTTATACGCCGCCCGAGGGCTGGCTTCTGGTAAAGCCGGAGGAGATCAGGGAAAAATATCCCATTCCGTCGGCATATTCCGCTTATCTGAAATATATCGGCTGACTACCGTAATAAATTATTTCAAAAATCATTCCAAAAACACGATGGAATCCCTTGTTTTTTTCTCTGGTATGTGGTACCATATCCACCGGCTGCGCACAAATGTCTTTGCCACAGCAACAAAAGCTTCAGAACCGGCGCATCCCGGTCAGGAAACTGTTAAGAGATAACGTATCCTAAGTACCAATGAGTGAGGAAACAGGATGGAGCAGACAGAATATTATGTGGTCAGAAGGAGGGCGGTCCCCAAGGTTCTCTTAAAGGTGGTGGAAGCCAAGCGGCTTGTGAAGAGCGGCCAGGCTGCCAGCGTTCAGGAAGCGGTGGACAGGCTGGGAATCAGCCGCAGTTCCTTCTATAAATACAGAGATGATATCATCCCCTTCCACGACAACGCCAGAGGGCAGACCATCACTCTGTCCCTGCAGATCAATGATGTGCCGGGGCTTTTGAGCCGGGTGCTGCAGATCATTGCCCAGAGCAATGTCAATATTCTGACGATTCATCAGAGTATTCCCATCAACGGCGTCGCCAGCCTGTCCATCAGCGTACAGGTATCCGCTTCTTCCGGGGACACCTCGGCTATGGTGCAGGCGCTGGAGGAGCTGGAGGGCGTCGGAAGCGTGGAAATCATCG
>JAJQCU010000426.1:321-9602 GCA_021202575.1 Lachnospiraceae bacterium | reverse complement strand
CCGGCACGGTCGGCGGGGGGGTGACCCAGGTCATCGACGCCAACCGCGAGGCAATCGCCCAAAAGACCGGCCTGGATCTGGAGGTCAAATATATTCTGGATCTGAGGGATTTTCCGGGAGACGTCAATGAGAAAAAGGTGGTACATGATATAGATATTATATTGAAGGATCCGGAGGTTGGCGTCTGCTGCGAGACCATGGGAGGTAAAAGGCCAGCCTTCGATTTTTCCAGAAGGGCGCTGGAGGCGGGCAAAAGCGTATGCACCTCCAACAAGGAGCTGGTGGAGGCTTTTGGCCCGGAGCTGTTAAAGATCGCGGCGGAGCACAATTGCAGCTATCTTTTTGAGGCCAGCGTGGGCGGCGGGATTCCGATCATTCATAATATCTGCAGCTGTCTGACCCAGGACAGAATCGGCAGCGTACAGGGAATTCTGAACGGCACCACCAATTATATGCTGACCAAAATGGCCAACGAGGGCGCGGATTATGAGGAGGCCCTGAAGGAGGCCCAGCGCCTGGGCTACGCGGAGAGAAATCCCGAGGCGGATGTGGAGGGACACGATTCCGGCAGGAAAATCGCCATTCTCGCCTCCCTGATTTTTGGGAAGACCGTAAAATATGACAAAATCCATGTGGAGGGCATTTCCGCGGTTACCAGCACCGACATTGTCTATGCCCGGAAGCTGAACTGCAAAATCCGGCTGCTGGGAAAGGCGGGCGAGCGCGGAGAGCGGGTGGCGGCCGTAGTGGCGCCCTTCCTCGTGAAAGCCGGCCAGCCCCTGTATATGGTGGATGACGTGTTTAACGCCATTGTGGTGCACGGCAATATGCTGGGCGACACCATGTACTATGGCGCGGGAGCGGGACGCAGGCCAACCGCTAGCGCGGTGGTCAGCGATGTGATTACAGCCGGGCTGAATGAGGGCCGGACCGCCGCCTGCCCCTGGGGGACGGAAGAAGCGGACGTGGTGCCCTTTGAGGAGATGGAAAACGCCTTCTTTGTGCGAATCGGTACGCGGGATCAGGAACGGGCGAGGGAAGTGTTTGGCGTGGAGAAATTTATCACTCTGGAGGGAGTGACTGGAGAATGCGGCTTTGTGACCGGAAGGCTGACCGAGGGGCAGTTTAAAGTGAAGTACGCGTCGCTTGAGAACCGGATTGGCTTCCTGCGCATGGAGGCGTAGGAGAAGCTGCTATATGTAGTACTATATATAAAATGAGGGAAGATATACAGAGTATGAAAAAAGTGGTAAAATTCGGCGGCAGCTCTCTGGCCAGCGCCGGGCAGTTTGAGAAGGTGGGGAATATTATCAGGGAGGATGCGCAGAGATCCTACGTGGTGCCCAGCGCGCCGGGCAAGCGCTTTGCCGCGGATACCAAGGTTACGGACATGCTTTATGACTGCTACGCGGCGGCTGAGGCGGGGGAGGATTTCTCCGAGAAGCTGGCTGCCGTCAGAGCCAGATATGATGAGATTATTGAGGGGCTTTCCCTGGAGCTTTCCCTGGACGATGAATTTGCCGTTATTTCTGAGAATTTTCAGAAGAGGGCGGGCGCGGACTACGCGGCCAGCCGCGGCGAGTATTTAAGCGGCAGAGTGATGGCGGCTTATCTGGGCTTTCCCTTTGTGGACGCGGCGGAGGTGATCCGCTTTACCGCGAACGGGGAGTTTGACAGCGATACCACTCAGGAGCTGATGAGCAGACGCCTCAGCAAATACAATAACGCCGTTATTCCCGGTTTTTATGGTTCTTATAAGGATGGGAGAGTGAAGACATTTTCCAGAGGAGGGTCTGATATCACCGGCTCCATTGTGGCCAAGGCGGTGCGGGCGGACGTATATGAGAACTGGACCGATGTGTCCGGAATGCTGGTGGCTGACCCGAGAATTGTTGACAATCCGCGGCCGATAGAGTATGTTACTTATAAGGAGCTTCGGGAGCTGGCCTACATGGGAGCCACGGTGCTTCACGAGGACGCCATTTTCCCGGTCCGCCAGGAAAATATTCCGATCAATATACGCAACACCAACGCTCCCGAGGACCCGGGCACCTGGATTGTGGGAAGCACCTGCCAGAAATCCAGATACATCATCACCGGTATTGCCGGCAAGAAGGGCTTCTGCTCGGTGAACGTGGAGAAGGATATGATGAACTCGGAGGTTGGCTTCGGGCGCAGGGTCCTGCAGGCCTTTGAGGACTGCGGCATTTCCTTTGAGCACATGCCCACCGGCATCGATACCCTGACGGTGTACGTGCATCAGGACGATTTTATCGACAAGGAGCAGAACGTAGTCTCCGCCATTCAGAGGCTGGCGAGGCCCGATACCATTGATATTGAGGCGGATCTGGCGCTGATCGCCGTGGTGGGGCGGGGTATGAAATCACAGAAGGGCACCGCGGCCACGATTTTCAGGCAGCTTTCCGCGAAGGACGTCAATGTCAAGATGATCGACCAGGGCTCCAGCGAGCAGAACATCATCATCGGTGTGGCCAACCGGGATTTTGAGACGGCCATCAAGGCAATTTACAATGGATTCGTGAAGGTGAAATAAGAACCGGCAGCGTTCCCCGCTTTGCGTAAGAGACAGGTTTGAAACGGAAATATACATGTGTGAGACAGGGAGGTCCCATAGCCGGGAAGGAAACGTGCCGGACACAGAAGTACAGGAGATATTATGGGAAATAATGATTTGATGGACGAGGAGGAGAGACGGGCGGCGCGGCATAAGCGAAGGGTTCATGGCCAGATGATTGCCTACGCGGTCCTGCTTTTGTTTCTGGTTCTGCTGGGAGTGGCGGGCTTTGGCGTGGTGTCGTTAGTCAGACAGCGCATGGCGGAGGCGGAAGCCGAGAAGGAACAGGAAGTGGTGGTGGAAGTAGCTGAACCCGAGCCGGAGGAGGAGACAGAGCCTGAGGAGGTTGTCACAGGACCCACCGCGGAGGAGCAGTTTGACGAATATCTGACTACCTTTATCTCCGGCATGACGCTGGAGGAGAAGGCGGCGGGGCTTCTGATTGTGACGCCGGAGCAGCTGACGGGCGTGTCAGTGGCAACCCAGGGCGGTTCCGGCACCCAGGCGGCGCTGGAGGAATATACTGTGGGAGGCATCGTTTATTTTTCACGGAATATTCAGAGCGAGGAGCAGTTTGCGGAGATGATCTCCAATACCATATCCTTCAGCAAATATCCCCTCTTTATCGCGGTGAATGAGGAGGGCGGCGAGGTCAGCACGGTCCTAAACAGCGCCATTGAGGTCGCTGATGTGGCCTCCAACGCTGAAGTGGGAGAGAGCGGCGTGGCGGACGAGGCCTACACACAGGGAATGACTATCGGCAGCTATCTGGCGGCGTTAGGCATCAACCTTGATCTGGCGCCGGTGACGGAGGTGGCTGTTTCGGAGGATTCCGCTATCGCGGACAGAACCTACGGCAGCGACGCCCAGACCGTCGGCACCCTGGCGGCGCAGATGGCGCAGGGACTGCAAAACCAGGGCGTCAGCGCCACCCTGAAAACCTTCCCCGGAACCGGTGACATGACCTCCACCACGGAGGACGGGGCGGCCAGCACGGAGAGAGACCGGGAAAGCTACGGCGAATATGAGTTTGTGGCTTTCAAGACGGCCATTGACGCGGGCGCGGACTTTGTCATGGTCAGCCATCTCACCGCATCGAACCTTTCCGGAAGTCTGGACCCGGTTTCCATGTGCGAGAGCGTGGTGACGGATATCCTGCGCAGCAGCCTGGGCTTTGACGGCGTGATTATCACGGAGCCCATGACCTACAGCGCCATCACCGAGTATTACGATACCGGTGACGCCGTGGTCAGCTGCCTGAAGGCCGGCTGCGACATGATCCTGATGCCGTCCTCCGTCTCGGAGGCTGTTGACGCCATCGTGGAGGCTGTGGAGGCGGGAACGCTTTCTGAGGAGCGCATCAATGATTCGCTTCTGCGGATTTACCGCGTCAAATACGCGGATAAGCTGGCGGATTTCCAGTAGAAAAATGATGGAATAAGAAAAGACCCCGGTTTATGGCCGGGGCCTTTTTTTGAGTGCGCCCGGCGGGCGCACGTTCTAACGGATGAAAGCGGGGAAGGAGTTGATCGCTTTCCGGAATTAAGCTTCCCGCTTCCGATTTAAAAATGCAGACTAATCCTTAAGCTTTAACGACACGGATGCATAAAAAACTTCATTTTCATATGTAAATTCGCTGGAACCGCCGCCCCGTTTCGCGATTGCCGCGACGGACGCGGTTCCCAGCCCGAAGTCGGCGTGCCGTGAGGAAAGGAGCCGACCGTCTTTTTGAACCGGTTCGCGCAGACAGGTGTTGTCGATAGCAAGCCACAGGAAGCCTCCCTCTGTCCGCGCGAGGACGCGGATGAATGGAGCGGCTATGGCAGATTCAGCGGCTGCCCGGCAGGACAGGAGCGCGTTCTCCAGAAGGTTTCCCATCAGGGAGCAGAATTCCGGCTCACTGACAGGGAGCCGCTCCGGAAGCGTCAGGCTTGCGGTGAAATCAATGCCGGAGGTCTGCGCCTCCTCATAGTAATAGCTTAATACTGTGTTTACGGCGTAATTTTTGCAGAAAGTCCGCGTGGTATTCGGCGGGAGTGCCGCTTCATAATTCTCCACATATGCGCGAAGGTCCTCCTGGTTCCCGGAGCTTAAATACTGGTTAATGATCCGCAGATGCTGGGTGAGGTCGTGCCTGGCCTGGCGGGTTTCCTCCATGTACCGGGACATCTGGCTGTACTGCGTCCTTTGGAGAGCGAGCAGGTTTTCCTGCTGCGCCGTTTTTTCCTCAAGCGCCGCTTCATGGCGGATCACATCCAGCGCGAGGATGAGGATATAGTATACGGCAATCATGCCGAGGAGCAGCAGAACGCGGGCAAACAGGAAACGGAACTGGCGCACGCTTTCCGGGGACTGGCCGCCGGTGTAAAGCATGACGACCACTGTGGTGAAGGCGGGAAGCAGCCATATGACGCGCCAGAACGCGGGAGCCTCCGTCTGGAACACCCTGTCCTTTGTAAATTTCAGAAACAGGATCATGGCAGGAGATGTCACGGCCAGCAATATAAGATGAATGATGATGCTCCGCGGGGACGTAAATGTCATGTCCGGGGAATAAAACAGGAGGCTTTCCAGATACATGGCGGCTCCGCGCACAAGGGCTGTGAAATCGAACATAAATATGTATAAGAACAGAACCTTCCATTGATCCGCAAGGATGCTGGTAAAAAAGATCATAAAACAGACCGGCGCGAATATATATTCCAGAAGCCGGGCGCCGCTGCCGCCGTTTACGGAGAGCCACGCGTAGAGGCAAGACTGTATGAGCTGGCTGGCCCCAATGAGTATGGCAATCCCCCAGATGGGATAACGCAGCTGCTTCCGGTACGGATAGTAGGCAATCACCCGGTACGGAAGCGAGCTGACGATTGAAAAACAGAACGCGGTCACACAGGCGGCATAGTTCATATCCGGACGCCTCCTTTCCGCAGTCTGGCGAATTCATACTTCCGGTAACAATCAAGTGTCTCCCTGATTTTTCGCCGGCTGCAGTAAAGCTTCCGTCCGTTCTTCAGCACGATGGTGCCGTCTTCACTTATGGAAGAAATATGAGGAAAGCTGACACACATCCCGCGGGCATATTCACAAAACCTGCCGTTGTGGGGAAATAATCTCATCAGCTCCGCATGTGTCTGTGCGGTGGACACGTCCCCTTTTGTAGTGTGAATAATGCAGCCGCGCCGCATGGTTTCCGTATCAATGATGTCATCCAGCAGGACATATTGGACAGGCACAGGCCTGCCTGCCGCGTCCGGCACACTTTTGATCTCCAGGTATTCCGGGGGGGCGTCGCAGCCCGCAGCCGTTCCATGCACCAGGAGAGTTTTTCCGCTTTTACCGGTTTTATCAGATATCCGAGCGCATGGACGTCGTAGCTCTCCAGCGCAAAATCATGCTCGGTTGTTGTGAAGATGATGGGGATTTCCTCATCGAGACCGCGCACTTTTTTCGCTGCCATGATTCCATCCATGCCGTCTCCGAGCATAATGTCCAGGAAGATGGCGTTGCAGAATCCTCCGCGGAAATCCGCAAGAAAATCCTCCGCGTTTGTATATTCGGAGAACTCGGCCTCATCTCCATGCGCGGCACAGTCCCTGACAATCAGATTCGTCAGGTTGTCCCTGTCTGTTGCTAAATCCTCTATTATGGCAAAATGCACAAAAATCACCTCAGTTTCCACTGCTTTTTTTGACACCGGATTACCGTTTAGCCAGAATCCCGACCGTTTAGCCCAAACCCCTTGAAAAAACCTTTAAAAAATGGTAGCTTGCACTCGATATCCGGATGCTGCGGTAAAGCGCCGCAGCCCGCATCAAAGAATCAAAAGGAGGAGGTGGAACATGGTTCGGTTTGTCATATACGCGGACACGGAGGAAAATATCCGGGAACTGGTTCCGATTCTCCGAAAGAAGACCCGTGAGCGCGGGGAATGGGCGCTGATCCAGACCTACATTGGTGAGGAAAGGCTCCCTTTGTATCTGTCTTTTGTGGAAAAAAATCCATGCCTGGTAATGGTTGTGGCTTCTTATGGACAGCATGGACAGGAAACAGCGCGAAAAATCCGCGAGAATAACCGGGACGCCAGGATGCTCTGGTTTTCCGACAGCGGCAACGGCGTGTATTCCTACCGTATCCATGTAACCTGTTTTGGACTCCTGCCGCCCACGCCGGAGGCTGTCGGGCTTTGTCTTGATTCCTGCGGGATACTTCCGCCGGAGCCGGATCAGATACCACAGCCTGCCAGCCAAAGTGTAGCACAGAATTCACTTTATGCACAAGAGCCAAATTGACCAGAATTGGCATAAGCTTGGCGAAAAAAAGCTGGAGAAATACGCCGGATAGCTTCAAATAAAGGAAAAGTGAGAGATTTGGCACATATGAATATGAAGGAGAACAGGGAAAACTCCCGGAAGAAATTCATAATTCTTATCATCATTATAGCCGTGGCGGTCATTGCCGCAGCGGCAATGCTTCTGATCTGGCAGTTTTCTATGAAAAATGACGAAGAGATGACTGCCGACATCAGTTCCGGGGAGGTGGTGGCGTGGGATATTGATATCGATGTGGATGAGGATACTGCCGGGGCGTGGGGTTCCATTCAGATCCCCGGGTATGAATCCATGACGTTTGCGGCCGAGGAGACAGTCCAGACGGTCGATATCGGGAATCCCGCGGCCAATTCCTGTTATTTTGTGATTACAATCAAGCTGGAGGATGGAACACAGCTGTTTCAATCCGGTTATCTTGAGCCGGGACAGGGTTATACTTCCATTGAACTGACACAGTCTCTGGAGGCGGGGGAATACATTGCCGTGATCCAGTATGAATGTTATTCTCTGGAGGATAAAAGCGCATTAAACGGCGCCAGTTCCGAATTCCGTCTGCTTGTGAAATAATAAATGTAAACTTCAAAGAAAAGGAGACACAAAGCATGAAGAAAAATGGTTTACTGAGAAAAAGTGCCGGTCTGCTCCTGGCAGCTGTTCTGGTACTCGGAATGCAGTCAACAGTATTCGCGAGCACTATAACAGATTTGTCCGAGACCAGCCAGAGCGGAAATGTTACAGTGACAGGAACAGTAGAAGAACCGGCCAGTCCGACCTATGTCATTACGATTCCGGCTTCCATTGATTTCGGTACGCTGGAAGCGCCTGATACAGATGAAGACGACTACAAGAGCGTTACATTCGATGTGACAGCAAGCTCTTTTGCGAACTTCTCAAGTGGAACCGGCGTTGCTGTTTTGGTGAAAGACAGCAACGATGAAAAGGATTCCAACGGGGATTGGAGCGCCAAGTTCTATATCACCAATGAAAACAGCATATCTTTGGAATATAGTATTCTGAATCCGAGCAGTGAAGATATTAGTACTGGCGACCTCACACGGGAGAGTGGGCTTCTCTACTATGTGTTTGACGCAGCCTCAGTTACGGGAAGTTCAGATAGTTCCATGACTGTAACAGGAACGGCCATGTTGAATCAGAGACAGCTGTACGGCTTAGATTTGGAGGACGAGGATTCTGCTTATCTGGGTGATTACGAAGGCACCCTTAATTTTTACGTCAGGGTTGTGTACATGTCAGATTACTCCTGATAATCTGATCGGATTTCTATCGTGTTATTTTGTGCAATAAACGGATGCGTTTGCAGGGGTGGCAGCGGAACGCGTCTGAGGCAGCCGGAAAGCGGCGGGCTACCTGAATCATAGGGGACACGCGATGTCTACAGGTCATGTGCAGACCGTGAATTATGCTGGGGAAGGAAGTCAGAACACATGAAACGAAGAATTTTGGGAAGAATTTTCGCATCTTTGCTCTCCCTGTTGCTGGTCTTTTCCCTTTTGCCCACCGCCACGATTGTGGCAGAGGCAGAAGGTGAGATCACCATAGCGGAAGCGGCGGAAACTGAGGATGAATCTGAAGAGGAAGCCGAGGAAGAAGCCGAGGAGGACCCCACAGAGGAATCAGAGGAAGAAGCAGAGGACGAATCAACAGAGGAAACCGAGGAAGAAGCAGAGGGCGGCTCCGCAGAGGAATCTGAGGAGGAATCCGAGGACGACCCCACAGAGGGATCTGAAGGGGAAGCCGAGGACGATCCCACAGAGGAATCTGAGGAGGAAGCTGAGGACGACCCCGAGGAAGAATCCGAGGAAGAAGCTGAGGACAACTCCGCAGAGGAATCTGAGGAAGAAGCCGAGGACGACTCCGAGGAGGAATCTGAGGAAGAAGCCGAGGACGACCCAACTGAGGAAGCCGAGGAAGAGATCCAGGTGCAAGCCCAGTCCGAAACAGACGAGGGCAGCGTAATGGTGCTGGCGGCGGCTGGAGGTACGGAACTGACCAGTGCTGGGGGAAGCCTCAGCACTGGAGACTATTATTTGTCTGGGGATCTCACGCTGACGACAGACATCACCATTGCCTTCGGCGCAACCGTGACTATCGACCTGAACGGCTATACCCTGACCGGAACGGGCACAAACTCTGTCATCACCGTAAACGGCGCCCTGACGCTGACGGACACCAGCGCAGACGGTACCGGTAAAGTCACAGGAGGTTCAGCCATCAACGGCGGCGGCGTGTTTGCAAATGGCACCTTCACTATGGAAGGCGGCACGATTTCGGGCAACACGGCCACCAGCTCCGGCGGCGGCGTGGATGTCAAGTCCGGCAGCTGCAATAACATCTGGGTCTGATAGGGGGGGCGCACC
>JAJQCU010000426.1:0-311 GCA_021202575.1 Lachnospiraceae bacterium | reverse complement strand
CTGCGCCTCCTCCTGCGGCTGAGTGTAAGTATTCTCAGCCATCATCTGCTTGGGCTGTGTTACAACGGGCAGCTGGACAACGCCAGGCGGCACGATTTCGGACAACACAGCCAGCAATTATGGCGGCGGCGTGTATGTCAGTTCAGGCGGCTCCTTTACAATAGAAGCGGGTACTATTTCGGGCAACACGGCCACCACCTACTACGGATGACTCTTATACAAAACTGCCGCAGCCGACGACAACATACGAGTAGATCAGGGTGGTCGCCGAAACAGAAAAAAAAAAGGCGGGGGGGGGGGGGGCGGGGGGG
>JAJQCU010000266.1:11127-13035 GCA_021202575.1 Lachnospiraceae bacterium | reverse complement strand
CGGCGACGGTAGAGAATGCGAAGGGCATCGCGGCGGCCGCGGCAAAGCTGACCTACGCTTTTGCCAACGCCACAGTCCCGAAGGTCAATGTGATTATCGGGGATGCTTTTGGCAGCGCGTATGTATCCATGAACTCCAAGGCCCTGGGGGCTGACATTGTGATGGCCTGGCCGGAGGCGAGGATCGGCATGATGGATCCGGTTCTGGCTGCCAAGATCATGTACGAGGGACAGGGCGCTGACGTGATTAATACCAAAGCGGCTGAGTACGCAGCTCTGCAGAGCTCCGCGGAGAGCGCCGCGAAGAGGGGCTATGTGGACCATATCGTGGAGCCGGAGGAGACCAGAAAGTATGTGATCGGCGCCTTTGAGATGCTTTACGATAAATATGAGGCCCGCCCGGATAAGAAACACGGAACAGTTTAGAAAGGTGAGTGAACATGAAGAAATCAGTTACCCTGGTATGTGTGCTTGCCTGCGTGCTTGCCCTCAGCGCCTGCGGAAGCTCTGATGAAACGGATATTTATCAGGAGGACAAGCAGGCCAACGCGGAGCAGGTCGCTGTGGACAGTATCATACCGCTTATTCAGTCCAGCGCTGAGTCCAGCTCCGTTATGGCGGTCATAGAGGCGGAAGGATATACGGATGAGGAATGGGAGAGCGCTGTGTACAGCTCCTTTGGCCTCTCAGTGGATGGCTCCGCCTATGTCAGCGCGGTGGAATCCTATGTCTCTTCCATAGAAGAAATGGGAGAGATTGTCGCTGTCGGTGACGTGACCTCCACGGTGGACGACGACCAGATTATTATTTACGTGGATGTGACCGGTACGGAGAGGACCGGACAGTTTGAGATCATCCTGTCCAATGATTATTTTACAGAGCTTGAGTCCTGCTCCCTGAATGTGAATTATACGATGGGCGAGAAGATGTCAAAGGCGGCCATGAACACTGTCCTTGGCATAGGAATGGTGTTCCTGGTGCTGGTCATCATCATGGCCATTATCAGCCTGTTTAAGTATATCCCCATGATTCAGGAGAAATTCTCCGGAAAGCCTGAGGAAGCACCGAAGCCAGCGCCGGTTGCGGCGGCGCCTGTGGTGGAAGCCGTGGAGGAGACGGATGACGCTGAGCTTGTGGCGGTGATCGCTGCGGCTGTCGCGGCCTTTGAGGGACAGACCTCAGCGAACGGTTTTGTAGTCAGATCCATCAGAAGATCAAAAAGATACTAATAGAGATAGAATAATTTCGGAGGGAAATTCAGATGAAAAATTATACGATCACAGTAAACGGCGTAGCGTATGACGTAACAGTGGAAGAGAACGGCGAGACAGTTTCCGCTCCCGCGGCTCCCAAAGCGGCTCCCAAGGCAGCGCCGAAAGCAGCTCCCAAAGCCGCGGCTCCCAAGGCGGCAGGCGGCGCCGGCAGTATCAAGGTGGAGGCCGGCACAGCGGGCAAGGTATTCAAGATTGAGGCCAGCGTGGGCCAGTCGCTGAAGGCTGGAGATCCGGTGATTATTGTGGAGGCCATGAAGATGGAGATTCCGATTGTGGCTCCCAAGGACGGCACGGTCGCCAGCATCGACTGCGCCGTAGGCGACAGCATTGACGCGGGCGCTGTTCTGGCAACCATGAACTAAAGTCTGGAAAAATACGAGGTGTAAACATGAGTTATATTGTAACTACGCTGAGCAACCTCATTCAGCAGACCGCTTTTTTCAGCATGACATTTGGAAATTTAGTCATGATTCTGGTTGCCTGTGTATTCCTTTATCTGGCCATTGCGAAGGGGTACGAGCCTCTTTTGCTTGTACCGATTGCGTTCGGCATGCTGCTGGTCAATATCTATCCGGATATCATGGAGGAGGGCGGCCTGCTGCATTATTTCTACCTGCTGGATGAATGGGCGATTC
>JAJQCU010000266.1:0-11117 GCA_021202575.1 Lachnospiraceae bacterium | reverse complement strand
CGATTCTGCCGTCCCTGATCTTTATGGGCGTAGGCGCGCAGACAGACTTCAGCCCGCTGATTTCCAACCCCAGGAGCTTCCTTCTGGGAGCGGCCGCGCAGTTTGGTATTTTTGCCGCGTACTTCGGAGCGATCTTGCTGGGCTTTAACGATAAGGCCGCCGCAGCGATCTCTATCATCGGCGGAGCGGATGGGCCGACTTCCATTTTCCTTGCTACCAAGCTTGGCCAGACAGCTCTTTTAGGGCCGATCGCGGTTGCTGCATACTCCTATATGGCACTGGTCCCGATCATTCAGCCTCCGATCATGAAGGCTTTGACGACCGAGGAGGAACGCAGGATTAAGATGGGTCTCCTTCGTCCGGTCAGCCAGCTGGAAAAGATTCTCTTTCCGATCATCGTGACCATCGTGGTCTGCATGATCCTGCCCACCACCGCGCCGTTAGTCGGCATGCTGATGCTGGGCAACCTGTTCAAGGAGTCCGGCGTGGTACGCCAGCTGGCGGATACCGCATCCAACGCCCTGATGTATATTGTTGTGATTTTGCTGGGCACTTCTGTGGGCGCGTGCACAAGCGCGGAAGCCTTCCTGAACCTGAATACCATCAAGATTGTAGTTCTCGGTCTGGTCGCGTTTGCTTTCGGCACGGCGGCCGGCGTCCTGCTTGGCAAGCTGATGTGTAAGCTGACCCACGGCAAGATCAATCCGCTGATCGGCTCCGCCGGCGTGTCCGCGGTGCCCATGGCGGCCCGCGTTTCCCAGAAGGTAGGCGCGGAGGCGGATCCCACCAACTTCCTGCTGATGCACGCGATGGGCCCCAATGTGGCCGGCGTAATCGGCACGGCTGTGGCGGCGGGAACCTTTATGGCGGTGTTTGGAGTCTTTTAAGTTTTACCCCACAATAAACTGCGGGGTTTATGGAGGATAAATTAATGGCAGAACAGACTGTACAGGCCAAAAAGCCTGTGAAAATAATGGAAACAGTTTTACGTGACGCGCATCAGTCCCTGATTGCCACCCGAATGCCCACCGAGCTGATGCTCCCCATCGTTCCCACGATGGACAAGGTCGGTTATCATGCTGTGGAATGCTGGGGCGGCGCCACCTTTGACGCGTCCCTGCGTTTCCTGAAGGAGGATCCCTGGGACAGGCTCAGAAAGCTTCGCGACGGCTTCAAGAACACCAAGCTGCAGATGCTTTTCCGCGGCCAGAATATTCTGGGCTACAGCCCCTACGCGGATGATGTGGTATTTAATTTCGTGGAAAAGTCCATTGCCAACGGCATTGATATCATTCGTATTTTTGACTGCTTCAATGACCTGCGCAACCTGAAGGCCGCTGTGGACGCCACCAACAAGATCAAGGCCCTTGAGGGCAGAGGACACGCGCAGATCGCCCTTTCCTATACCCTGGGCGACGCTTATACGCTGGATTACTGGATGAATATCGCCAAAGAGATTGAGGAGATGGGTGCGGACAGCATCTGCATCAAGGATATGGCGGGCCTGCTGGTTCCCTATAAGGCGGCGGAGCTGGTCAGCGCCATGAAGTCCGCGACGAAGCTGCCGATCCAGCTGCATACCCACTATACCTCCGGTGTGGCTTCCATGACCTACTTAAAGGCGGTGGAAGCGGGTGTGGATATCATTGACACCGCCATCTCTCCCTTTGCCATGGGCACCAGCCAGCCGGCAACCGAGGTGATGGTGGAGACCTTCCGGGGCACGGAGTATGATACCGGCTATGATCAGAAGCTTCTGGCGGAGATCGCCGATTACTTCCGTCCTTACAGAGAGGAATGCCTGGCCAACGGCCTGATGAACCCGAAGGTTCTGGGCGTGGATATCAAGACGCTGATGTATCAGGTGCCCGGCGGTATGCTTTCCAACATGGTGAGCCAGCTGAAGGAGCAGCACGCGGAGGACAAGTATTATGAAGTGCTTGAGGAGATCCCGAGAGTCCGTAAGGACCTGGGCGAGCCGCCGCTTGTAACTCCGTCCTCCCAGATCGTGGGTACCCAGGCTGTTATGAATGTCCTGATGGGCGAGCGCTACAAGGTGGCTACCGCACAGACCAAGGATGTGCTGCGCGGCAAGTACGGCAAGACCGTGAAGCCCTTCAATCCGGAGGTGGTGCAGAAGGTCATTCCCGGCGAGGAGACCATCACCTACAGGCCGGCGGATGATATTCCGCCCCAGATGGAGACGCTGGAGAAGGAGATGGCGGAGTGGAAGCAGCAGGATGAGGACGTCTTAAGCTACGCCCTGTTCCCGCAGGTCGCCGTAGACTTCTTCAAATATCGCCAGGCACAGCAGGAAAAGGTTGACATGACGGTCAGCGACACGGAAAATGGAGCGTATCCGGTTTAACGGATTTATATTGAAATTGTAATACGATTACAAAAGATACCGACAGAGGAATTAAACCTGTTGGTATCTTTTGTGTAAAAATGCGGATTAAGCCTGCAGACAATGAGAACCGTGAATGATAACAGCACGGAAAAATTCTGCGGAAAATGTGGAGAATTTGTGCCAAAACTATTGAAAAGAAATTTATATTGTGTTATAGTAGTTGGGCTTGGCGCGGAGGAACCATATCTTTCCGCCAGAAAGAGGTTTATGGATGCTTAGGATAGTTTTGACGGTTTTGTTTATCATAGTTTGCGTAGCGCTGGTGGTACTGGTGCTGATGCAGGAGGGAAAGTCAGCCGGCCTGGGAGCGATCAGCGGAGCTGCGGAGACCTACTGGGGCAAGAATAAAGGACGCTCCATGGAGGCCACGTTAGTGAGGATTACGAAGATCCTGGCATTCGCGTTTATGCTGCTGGCTGTGATACTGAACATCGACAGATTTTGAGTCATTCACCCCTCTTACCGACAAAAGAGGGGTTTTTCTTTGCCCGGAGATAGTAATTAGAGTGCAGTTGTTTCACGTCCGGAGATATTAATTGGAGTGTAGCCGTTCCATGTCCGGAGATATAGATTGAAGAGCAGTAGTTCCACAGCAGAGTTTTTTATTAATGGGCAATCGTTCTGTAATCAGAGGTATTTATTGAAGAAATCATTTGCGGAGAGAAAAGAAATTGTTTTACAATTGATGAAGAGTGAGTTCTATGTTCCCATGAAGGAAAAGGAACTGGCGGTCATGCTGCAGGTAAAGCCTGAGGACAGGCCGGATTTTAAGGTGGTGCTGAGCGCCCTTCTGGCGGAGGGCAGCATTATGGTAACCAAACGCGGCCGCTATCAGGTCATGGAACATACGGCGGTCATCAGCACCTTCTTGAGCACAAAGAAGGGCTATGGCTTTGTGCAGGTGGAAGGGGAGAAGGAGGATTATTTTATTTCTCCGGAGGATACTCATGGCGCCTTTCATCAGGATAAGGTTGAGATTGTCAGAATTGCTGACGCTCACGGGGACCGGCACAGGACGGCCAGGATTGTGAAGATCATTGAGCATGGGATCACCTCTGTGGTGGGCACCTATCAGGCAATGGGGCACTACGGCTTTGTACTTCCGGATACGCAGAAGCTGGGGCAGGATCTGTTCATTCCCGGGGGCTGTGATCTGGGCGCTCTGGATGGCCACAAGGTGGTAGCGGAGATTACGGACTATGGAAAGGAAGGCAGAAATCCCGAGGGCAGGATCGTGGAAATTCTGGGGAACAGCAGCGACCCGGGGGTGGATATTTTATCCATCGTCAGAGCTTATTCTCTGCCGGAAGCCTTTGAGGAAAATGTGCTCTGCCAGGCGTTACGTGTGGCGAAGCCGGTGTCGGAGGCGGACTGTCAGGGAAGAACGGATCTGAGGAATGTACTGATGGTAACCATTGACGGCGAGGACGCTAAGGATCTGGACGATGCCGTGAGTCTGACTGTACAGGACGGGCTGTATTATCTGGGTGTGCATATCGCGGATGTGACCAATTATGTGCAGGAGAATTCCGCTCTGGACAGGGAAGCCCTGAAAAGGGGAACCAGCGTATATCTGGCGGACCGGGTCATTTCCATGCTGCCGTCGGCTCTTTCCAATGGAATCTGTTCCCTGAATGAGGGAGAGGACAGGCTGGCGCTGAGTTGTCTGATGACCATTGACAGGAAAGGAAATGTGATTGATCATACGCTGACGGAGTCTGTAATCCGTGTAGACCGGCGCATGAATTACACCAGTGTCAATCAGATTTTGTTGAGGGATGAGGCGGAGAGGGAGCGTTACAGGCCTCTTGTCCCCATGCTTGAGGAGATGGATCGTCTTGCCAAAATCCTCCGGGCAAAAAGGCGCAAACGGGGTTCCATTGATTTTGATTTTCCGGAGACAAAGCTTAAGCTGGATGAGAACGGCCGTCCGCTGGAAATCCTTCCCTATGAGAGAAATGACGCCACAAAGCTGATCGAGGATTTTATGCTGATTGCCAATGAGACGGTGGCGGAGCACTTTTACTGGCAGGAGCTGCCTTTTGTGTACCGCATCCATGAGCATCCGGATCAGGAGAAGATTCAGAAGCTGGTCACCTTTATCCGCAATTTTGGCTTCAACATTAAGGTTGGCACAAAGGAGGAGGTTCACCCGAAGGAGATTCAGAAGCTTCTGGATTCCATCTCTGGCACGGAGGAGGAAGCCATGCTGTCCCGGCTGACGCTGCGCAGTATGAAGCGCGCCAGGTACTCCACCGTGAGCAGCGGGCATTTTGGCCTGGCCTGCAATTATTACTGTCACTTTACCTCCCCTATCCGCAGGTATCCGGATCTGCAGATTCACCGGATCATCAAAGAACAGCTTCGGGGCAGGCTGAACGACAATCGGATTGATCACTATAAGGCGATTCTGGACGGTGTGGCGGAGCAGTCCTCCAGGCTGGAGCGCAGGGCGGAGGAGGCGGAGCGGGAAACCGTAAAGCTCAAGAAGGCGCAGTATATGGCGGATCACATTGGTGAAACCTTCCAGGGTGTGATCAGCGGCGTCACCGCCTGGGGCCTGTATGTGGAGCTGCCCAACACGGTGGAGGGCATGGTGCATATTTCCAAAATTCCGGGGGATTATTATCTTTATGATGAGAACACCTGTGAGCTGCGGGGAGATGTGACCGGGCGTTCCTTCCGGCTGGGGCAGACGATATCGGTGAAGGTGGAAAACGTGGACTTGCAGGACAGAAACATTGATTTTGGAATTGCGGGGCAGTTTTTGGACAGCATGAGGTGATTTCATGGCAAACAGTAAAGAAGCGACAAAGCTCGTCGCAAACAATAAAAAGGCATATTTCGATTATTTTATTGATGAAAAATATGAGGCGGGCATTGTGCTGGCGGGCACGGAGGTGAAGAGCCTTCGGATGGGCAAGTGCAGCATCAAGGAGGCCTTTCTGCGGGTGGAAAACGGCGAGGTTTTGATTTACGGCATGCACATCAGCCCCTATGAGAAGGGAAATATTTTTAATAAGGATCCTCTCCGGGTGCGGAAGCTTTTGCTGCACAAGTCGGAAATTAACCGACTTGCCGGAAAGGTTGCAGAAAAGGGTTGCACTTTGGTGCCGCTTCAGGTATACTTTAAGGACGGGAAGGCCAAGATGGAGATCGGCCTCGCCCGGGGCAAGAAGCTCTACGACAAGCGTGAGTCTATTGCCAGAAAGGATCAGCGCAGAGAAACGCAGCGCATGTTCAAGGTGCAGAACCTGTAGCGTTTTTACTGTTTCCAACCGACACAGATATAAGAGATATGTCGGTTCAGGTATGTTTATAAAGAGCTGATTATATCCTTCAAAATGACAGAGGATAGAAGCAGTTTTTGTTAATTTCATAAGGGCCAGTCAAGGTTTCGACAGGGGTCTTGCAGCTGGAGAAGCTATCCGCAGGTGATGCGTCAAATCACAAACTTAAATATAAACGCTGATAATAACGAATTAGCACTTGCCGCTTGACGCGGCTGTCTGACCTAGTGCACCTGCACGCCGGGACTCAGGCATCATTTATGCAGGAAACGGCTGATATTAAGCTTTGCGTATCAGTGCCGTATCATGAAGCTACCGAAGCTTTGGGGCTGTCTGCTTCCCTGAAGCCGAGGGAAATGGGAAACCGCAATAACAGACTATGATAGTAGAAGGACAGGGAATAGGCTTTTGGACACGGGTTCGACTCCCGTCTGGTCCACTAACGAGCCGCAATTTGAACACTGGATGTTTGAATATTGAGGGTTTGGCTCCGCAACCTGGGTGCGCACACGAAAGCTGGCGCACCCTTTTTTTCTATTGAATGAATTAAGCCGCATACTATTTATGATGATATCGGATCGAAAGGGCATGAATCAACAGAAAGCCGCTCACGAAAATTCCATACATACAGATACTGAGCAAATCAGAAAATACGCGTCCGGGGTTATGGGCCTTGCCCGGGACAGCATTCTGGTCCGCTTCCGTTTCCTTGACAGCGCCATCGCCCGTGTCAGGGTGGAATGGGATGAGACTCTGGGCGGAGCGGCTCTTCGCGGCGGCAGTTTGTCTGTCAACCCTGTCCGGCTGTTAAAATGGTATCTGGAGGAGCCGGGGATTTCCGCCAGGCTGTATCTGCACTGCCTGCTTCATCTGGTTTTTCTCCACCGGTTTCAATATGAGAAGCTGGAGAAACGATACTGGAACCTGGCAAGCGACATCGCGGTGGAAAATATGATTCTGGAAATGAATTTCCCATCGGCGGAACTGAAAAGAGACTCAGAAGAGAGGGACTGTCTTCGCCTGATATCCGGGAGGGTTCCCGCGCTGACAGCGGATCAGTTATACCGGGAATTCATCACAGAGGGTCTGTCGGAGGAAGCCTGCCGGGAGTACAGCCGCCTTTTTTCACTGGATGACCATGAGAGCTGGACTAACCCAAAAGATGATGAAAAACAGACGGTAATGATACTCAGCGAGGAGGATTTTAAAAATAGTACCCGCCGGAATCGGGCGGATCTTAAATCCTTTTCCCGGAATAAGAGCGGCAGCTATAGCTTTGAAAAAAATATGGACAGCGCCTTAAAGGAGCGGTACAATTACCGGGAGATTTTGCGGAATTTCATGGTCACGGGGGAGGAGATCGGGGTCAGCGACGAGGAATTTGATTATGTTTACTACACATACGGACTTTCCGCCTACGGCAATATGCCCCTGGTGGAGCCTCTGGAATATAAGGAGCACAAAAAGGTCCGGGAGCTGGTGATCGCCATCGATACCTCCGCCTCCTGCAGGGGAGAGGTCGTCAGGCAGTTTATTCGCAGGACATATCAGATTCTGAAGGACGGGGAGAGCTTTTTCCGGAAAATCAATATCCATATTATTCAGTGTGACGCTGAGGTCCGGCTGGATACTAAAATTTCCTCTGAGGAAGATTTTGAAGATTTTATGGAGAATGGGCGGCTTTCGGGCTTCGGCTCCACGGATTTTCGCCCGGTGTTTGACTATGTGGACGCGCTGAAGGAGCAGGGCGAATTTGAGAACCTGGCGGGGCTGATTTATTTCACGGACGGCTACGGGATTTATCCGGAGAAAATGCCGGAATATGACGTAATTTTTGCTTTTTTAAATGAGGATGAAAACAGGGAGCCTGTGCCGCCCTGGGCGGTGAAGGTTGTGCTGGAGGACGAGCTTTACGGCTGAGAGCGGTGAACCGAACGGGAGCCGGAAACAGGTAAAAGGTTGTTTGGCGGGTGGAATCTGAGCCTGAGTATGGACTGAGAGTGACGAGAGCGCCGGAGGACGAGCTTTATGAATATGAAGGAAGCCAAAACGGATATCAAAAATACCATAGAAATATATCTGAAAAAGGATGAGTTCGGCGATTACCGCATTCCCCTGGTGCGCCAGCGGCCCATCTTTCTGCTGGGGGCGCCGGGCATCGGCAAGACGGCCATTGTGGAGCAGATCGCCCAGGAGCTTCGTCTGGCGCTGGTCAGCTATTCCATGACCCACCATACCCGTCAGTCCGCCTTGGGTCTGCCCTTTATCCGGCAGAAAAATTATGGCGGCGTTCCTTATGATGTGTCCGAGTATACCATGAGTGAGATTATCGCGTCCGTCTATGACGCCATGGAGGAGAGCGGCATCCGGGAGGGAATTTTGTTTCTGGATGAAATCAACTGTGTCTCCGAGACCCTTGCCCCCACCATGCTGCAGTTTTTGCAGTACAAGGTGTTCGGACGGCACCGGGTTCCGGAGGGCTGGGTGATTGTGACCGCCGGGAATCCTCCCCTGTACAATAAATCCGTGCGGGAGTTTGACATTGTGACCCTGGACCGTCTGAAGGTTATGGAGGTGGAGCCGGATTTTGAAATCTGGAAGGAGTATGCCCTGGAGCGGGGATTTCACAACGCCATTGGCAGGTTTCTGGATTTGATAAAAGAATATTTCTATCATATGGAAACCACCGGGAAGGGGCGGAGCTACGTGACCGCCCGGGGCTGGGAGGATTTCAGTCAGATTATCACCCTTTACGAGGAAAATCATCTGAAGGTGGACGAGTCCCTGGCCGGGCAGTACCTCAGAAATGACACGATTGTCAGAGAATTCTGCGCTTATTATGATCTGTATCAGAAATATAAGAATGATTATCAGATTAAGGAAATCCTGGAGGGAAATATTTCAGAGGAGACGCTGCAAAAGGCGCAAAATGCCGGTTTTGACGAGCGGCTGAGCCTGCTCGTCATGCTGCTTGAGCAGGTGCAGGCCGGGATGCGTGAGGTGGTGCTGACCGGCGATTATCTGCAGGAGCTGATGCCTCTTCTGCGTTCCTTAAGGCAGGCGCAGGATGTACCCCAGAGGCTGGAGCAGCTGATTGGAGCGAGAGAGAAGCTGCTGCACAATCTGGAGGCGGCTAATACGCTTTCCCAAACGGAAAAGACGAAGCACCGCCGTATCATCGGCTTTCTGCGTCAGGCACAGAAGATGACACTTACAGCAGAAAATTCCGGGGACGCTTTTGCCACGGTCAAAGAGAAATTTGACGCCGGGGTGAGCGGGCTTCGGGAGAATGTAAACAGAGTGGACAGTCAGGCCATTCATTTGTTTTCCTTTGTGGAAGCCGCCTTTGGGCAGGGAAATGAGATGCTGATTCTGGTGACGGAGCTGACGGTCAACCAATACAGCTCCCGCTACATTGCCATGTACGGCTGCGAGCCCTACAAACGCCACAGCGATGTTCTGATGCTTGACGAGCGCCAGAACCGGCTGCGGGAAAATATCAAAAGGCTGGAATTATAGCGGGCTATAGCGAGGCTTTTAAAGGGTATGGTTCATGCATCAGGCAACGCAGGATGGGAATATTATTTCGCAACAGTTCCTTAGCCGGATGTAAAATACAGAGAACGGTTACAGGCTCAGCTGGCTTAACAGCTTTGCCATGCCGTCGGAATCCGGCGGCAGAAATTCTCCATCGGAAACCGCTTTCAGCGCGTCCGGGGACTCTGTGCAGGCGTAGCTGTGGCCGCAGACCTCCAGCATTTCGTAATCATTCATGCTGTCGCCGAAGCCGTAGCTGTCGGTCAGGGGAATGTCATAGTAATCGCAGAGAAATTTGACGGCGTCGCCCTTGGTGCAGCTTTTCTGAATCAGCTCGCCGTGGGCAAATCTGCTCTTAAAGCGGTCGAAGGTTACGACATGGTAGTGCTCCTTAAGAAAGGGCAGGCAATTCTCAAATTTCACGGGATCCTTAGCCATGTAGGACAGCTTGGGAACAGGGACTTTGTCTATGTCGAACTGGTCTAAGGGGACGGTGACGAAGGTCTTGCGCAGATCCTCAAAGCGGCGCAGCATTTCCAGATTATTTCTCAGGTGGGAGACCTCCATCTGCAGGAACATGGCCGCGGATTTGGTGTGCTGGTAGACCGCCTCCTCTGTCTCCAGGGTCGGGTAGACGTCGTTTTCCTCAAACAGCCGCAGGGTCTGGCGCAGAAGCTCCTTATCAATACAGTTCTCGTAAATCTTTTCCTTTCCCACGTAAATAAAGCTGCCGGCGGAGGCGATGACGCCGGTAAAGCCGCTTTCCCAGAGGTATTTGTCGATGCTGACGGGAGCCCGTCCGGTGCAGATGAAAATCAGATGTCCCTGCTCCTTCAGGCGCAGGATGGCGTCCAGGTTGGCCCGGCGCAGCTTTCTGGAGTCGCCTACGATGGTGCCGTCGATGTCGAAGAAAAAGATTTTTCTGTTCATACGGTGTCAAATTTCCTTTCATTTTTCAAGTCGTGACAATTCCTTAGTATTCTAACATAAATCTCCGGCAAACAAAATAGAATTCTTGTAAAATCTGAACATGCTTCGTAAAGTACATACAAATGAGTCGCGGGGAATTTTATTTTCCCGGAGAGAACACTTGATGCCATGAATCACTGGGAATGATACCCTTTCATGGAAGTTTTCATAGGAAAATGTGAAAAACATGTTGACAACAGATATGCTATGGAATATTATGTTCATATAAACAAATAAGAATATGTGAAAATGTAAAAATGAACATCGAGGAGAGAAGAGAACGTGAAATCTGACCTTTTCGGGAAAGGAGGAGGCATTTTATGTCAGATCAGAAAAGCGAGAGCGATTTTCTGGCAGCCCACGAGGATGTGGTCAGGAAGGTGCTGGAGGATCAGCCCGCGGAGGAGTATCTGTATGACCTGGCGGAGCTGTTCAAGGTCTTTGGGGATACCACCCGCATCCGCATTCTGTACGCGCTGTTTGTCAGCGAGCTTTGTGTGGGGGACATTGCCCAGCTGCTGAATTTAAGCCAGCCGGCGGTGAGCCACCAGCTGAAGATTCTGAAGGACGCCAAGCTGGTGAAATTCCGCCGGGAGGGCAAGATTATTTTTTATTCGCTGGACGACGACCATGTGCGCACCATCATCAGCATGGGCATGGAGCACGTGGAGGAATAAGGAAGATATTTTCCCGGATCCGGGCGAACAGAAAATGCTTCCCGGCAAAAGCGGGAAAGCTGTCCTGCTGAAAAGCTGCGTCTGAGCGTTGAGGCGGGAGTGAGATGAAGAATTAAAGAGGAGATTAAACTGATGAAAAAGACCTACAAGGTAGACGTGGACTGCGCCAACTGCGCCGCGAAAATGGAAGCAGCCGTAAAGAAAACCGCCGGTGTGAAGGACGCTTCCTTAAGC
>JAJQCU010000121.1:12679-13829 GCA_021202575.1 Lachnospiraceae bacterium | reverse complement strand
CTCTACGATGAGCTGGAGAAAAATTACGGCTATGTGGTGGATGAAAGTGAGAAGAACGATATGACCACCGAAGCTGAACAGCTCAGCTTCCGCTGGGTTCAGGAAAAATACGGGCACGAGTTTCTGTTCGTAACCGGCTTCGGCCCTGAGAAAAGGGCCTTCTATCACATGGAGGACGAGAACGGCATTCCCATGGGCTACGATCTGGTATGGCGCGGCGTGGAGATCACCACCGGTGCCCAGAGAGAACACCGTTATGAGGTTCTGAAAAAGCAGGCCGCAGAAAAGGGTCTTGGAGACGATATCAAATTTTATCTGGAATTCTTTAAATACGGCTGCCCGCCCCACGGCGGCTTCGGCCTGGGCGTGGACCGCATGACCATGCTGCTGCTTGATCTGGGCATCAAGGACGCCATGTTCCTGTTCAGGGGGCCGAACAGGCTGACGCCGTAAGCAAAAAATATCCTGTGTCTTTTTTATGGTGAAAGGCAAATTCATATCCATTCACCATAAAAAAGATTTCACAGGATTGCACTCCTAAAATACCGCATTAGCCATCCACATCGAAATTCTCCGGCAGACTGGCTTTTTTCTCCGGTCTGAAAATTTCCCCGCTTTATCAGCTCCTCCTTGCGGAGTCGCTCACTTCATCTGAATTGGTTAATAGCTTCTCAGCCTGTCCGTTCCGTCATCCACCGTATTGCTGACAGCCAAAATCCGCAGAACATTGACTGCCCCGTTCGGGAGCGGGACCTCCACACGGTCTCCCGCCTTATGCCCCATCAGGGCCTTGCCTATGGGAGATTCAATGCTGATCTTATTTTCCAGGGAGTTGCAGCGAATCGGGGTTACGATGCGGTAGTCCTCCTCACTGCAGTCGTCCTCGAACATGACGCGGACAGTCTTTTCAATACCGACCTCGTCGTCCCGGGAATAATCCTTTACAATGCTGGCGTTTTTCAGCACCCTTTCCAGATAGCGGATCCGGCTTTCATTGCGGTTCTTTTCCCGCTTCGCGGCGGTGTATTCAAAGTTTTCGCTCAGATCACCCTGGGCTCTGGCCTCCTTCACCGCCTCCAGAAGCCTGGGACGCTCCACAAGCTTTCTTTCCTCTATTTCCGCCTGAATGCGGTCCACATCCTTCTGTGTT
>JAJQCU010000121.1:0-12669 GCA_021202575.1 Lachnospiraceae bacterium | reverse complement strand
ATTTTTCTTTCCTTTTCCATTCATGATTACATCAGCGGCGCCATCACATTCAGCAGCCCGTCCACCAGCCTTCCGATTCTGGTGCGCGTCAGCTCCTCAGGCTGCACCTGATGCCCTTTTTCCATCACATCCAGAGTGTCCGCCTTTACATCAAGCAGCGCCTTACACTGGTACATCCACACGCCGCACTCAAAATGCAGATACAGGCTTCGGTAATCCACATTGATGGTTCCCACGATGGCCGTCTTATCGTCGCTGACAAAGGATTTACAGTGCAGAAAGCCCGGCGTGTACTCGTAAATTCTGACACCGGCCTGCATCAGAGGCCGGTAATTAGCCCGGGTCAAACGGAACACCAGCTTTTTATCAGGGATTCCCGGCGTAGCGATTCGAACATCCACCCCCCGTTTGGCGGCCCGGCAAAGAGCGTTCCCCACCTCCGCGCTTGGAATCAGATACGGCGTCATAATATACAGGTAATCGGCAGCGCAATTGATAATCTCCAGATAGGCGTCCTCCCCCACGCGGATATCGTCCAGAGGACTGTCCCCGTAGGGCAGCACGTAGCCGTCCTCCTCCTGAACAGGATCATGCTGGCGGCCAAGATACTTTGCCGGCTCCAGCCTCTGTCCTCCGCCGGCATTCCAGAGCTCCAGAAACATCGCCGGCAGGTTGTCCACCGCCGCTCCCTCCAGGCGGACGCCGCTGTCCTTCCAGTGGCCAAACCTTACCACCTTATTGATATACTCGTCTGACATATTGTTGCCGCCGGTATATCCCACCTTCCCGTCCACCACCACAATCTTGCGGTGATCCCTGTTATTCATCACCATCGCCAGAAAGGGCACCACCCGGTTAAAGGAGACGCATTGAATATGAGGATCCAGCGCCTCCAGATCCTTATAATAGTTGAAAGGAAGCAGGGAAACCGAACCCATATCGTCATACATGATCCGGATATCCAGGCCGGCCTTTGCCTTCTCCACCAGAATCTCCAGAATCGTCCCCCACATCTCTCCCTCGTGCAGAATAAAGGTTTCCAGGAAAATATATTCCTCAGCCTGCCTTAAATCCCTGAGCATGGCCTCGTAGATACTCTCTCCGCTGGGATAATAGGTCGTTTTGACATTTTCATATACCGGATAATCCGAAATATTCTGTATATACCGAAGAGTGGACGCCTCTCTCTCATTACATCTCATCAGGTGTCCGACCACCGCGGGATCCGTTTTCAGGAACGGGAAGATCTCCTGATCCTGGGCGTTGACTCTGGCGGAAAGCCTCTTGGCAGGCCTTTTGTCACCCCAGAGCAGATACAAAAGGCTCCCCACCGGGGGCAGCACCAGAATCACAATAATCCAACCGATCCGAAAGGCCGGATCACCCTTGCTGCTGACCAGATAAATCACATACAGGCTGCTCAGAAGATAAAAAAAGAACAGAATAATCGAGGAATACCGCAGCACATGCCAGAACAGGAATAAAAGCAGCAGAAATTCCAGGACAATCATGATCGCGGTCACCACGATGCGGTTGGTGATGGCTTTTTTATAATTCAGATCCTTCAATAATCTCATCAGGCATGCTCCATTCCCGGTAAAAACAGATAGATAACCAGGCTCCCGCATGGAGTCCTCAAATCATTTAACGATTCAATATCTGCCGGGGCTGATTATCTATCTCAGGTCTGTCGTAAATGCTCCCTCGGGGAACCAATGAAGCGGTAAAAGAATTAATTTTTACAATTCTTAACAGTTCCTTAAGAAAAGCTATAGCTGTAATCCGCGGTCAGCTCTTCCAGATACTCGCTGAGCTTTTCGGCAAACAGATTGTCATAAATCTCATCATTGATCTCCGTATCATAGTAACGGCTGACAAACATGACCACCGCATAATAATAGCTGTCCTCGTCCTCAAAGATTTCCACATCCCCGGACTTGCGGCTGTCGTCAAACAGCCAGTCCGCGTAAAGGGAGGATACTCCGCTGTAACGAAGCCCTTCCGACAGGGAGCCGTCATCCTCATAGCCGGAAGCTTCATCCTCCGCGCAGTATTCCAGGCAAAGCTCATTGAAGTCCTCACCGCCTTTCAGACGTTCCACAAACTCCTCCGCCAAAGCTTTCGCTTCCGCCATGGCCGCCGCGATGGCATCCTCATCCGCGTCTTCTTCATACTCTGCCGCCAGAGTAAAGACCCGGTAATCCACGTAATCGTATGCGGACGGGTCTGTCTGGTACTCTTCCACAATCTCCGAGTCCGTGACCTCAATACCATCGTAAATCTCACTATAATAGGCGGATGCATAGGAACAGAAGCGAACCTGCTCCTCTACCACCTCCGCTGTTGCGTACTGGCCATAAGCCTCCTTATAATAGGCGGCAACGGTCATGTCATTCTCTTCCGCGGCCTCCGTCACCGATTCCAGAAAGGAATCATAATCGGTGTCAGTCTCGTACTCAAAACCGGCTTCCTGAGCCTCGTCCGTCAGAGCCGCGTACTGGATCACCATTTCCGCGGCCTCCAGCTCAAAATAATCCTTCCAGGTCATATCGTCCGTATACTCCTGTCTGGAAAGATCGGTGCTGGTATCCAATCCAAAAAGGGAGGCATAGGTGCCGTAGCTTTCCAGCCATTCATTGTAAACCGTATATGTGTAAAAATCGAACTCCTACTGTGTAAACTCATAATTGCCGACGGTAATATATAAGTCATGGACAGCGGTATATTTCTCAACGACAGGACGGAGCACACTGTAGGCCAGGAAAATAACCACCAGCACAGCCACGACGATACTGCCGATTCTGAAGCGCTTCTCCTCCCGCTTTGCCTTCTCCGCGGCCTTCCTTCTCTCTTCCATTTTACGGTCGTATCTGGTTACGACCTTCTTTTCCTCAATTGCCTCAGGAGTCTTCTTTTCTTTCTTTCCCATTGAATGAACCTCTTTCACGCGGACCGTCCATGGAAGGATGCCCGCAGAATTTTTATCCGGCGAACTGCGCGCGGCAGCCGCCAGACCGCATTTTGGCTCATGACTGCCGCCAGCCATGAGCCAGAACGCTGCTCATATTATGATAACATATCTTTTTGTTTTTTCAAGGATTTCTTGCTCAGGCCTTTTGTACAGGCCTTTTAAGCCATTTATACAGCTGCCCTTTAGGCGAACGGATTCTCCGTCGGATATCTGACGCCCTTGGGCTGATTGTAATCGATCTCGGAGACGTCCACGCCGATATACTTAAATACCTCGTACAAAGTCTTGCTGTAATGGCCGAAGGCGACAGCACCGTGATGCGGATAATTCTTCTCAATCAGTACATGGCGGTAGAAACGGCCCATTTCCGGAATGGCGAAAATACCGATGCCGCCGAAGGATCTGGTAGCCACCGGGAGAACCTCGCCCTGGGCGATGTAGGCCCGGAGCTTCGCGTCCGCTGTGGACTGCAGCCGGTAGAAGGTGATGTCGCCCGCGGCGATGTCGCCCTCCAGCGTGCCCTTCGCCACTTCCTTGCCAAGGGATCTGGCCATGATGCGCTGGAAATTCATATTGCAGGAAGAGAGCTTGCAGGACGGCGTGTTGCCGCAGTGGAAGCCCATGAAAGTGTCTTTGATGGTATAGGGATATTTGCCCTGAATGTCATTCCGGTAAATATCGGCGGGGACAGAATTGTTGATATCCAGCAGGGTTACCGCGTCCTGGCTGACCACGGTGCCAATGAATTCGCTTAAAGCTCCGTAGATATCCACTTCGCAGGATACCGGAATGCCTCTCCCGGTCAGGCGGCTGTTCACATAGCAGGGCACAAAGTGGAACTGTGTCTGGAACGCGGGCCAGCACTTGCCGGCAATTGCCACACAGTCGCGGCTGCCCTTGTTGGCCTCCACCCAGTCAAGCAGGGTAAGCTCGTACTGAGCCAGCGTCTCAAGAACCTCCGGAATCCTGTTGCCGTTTCCAAGCTCCGCCGCCATATCCGCCGCCACCTCCGGGATTCTGGAATCTCCCGCGTGCTTGTGGAAGGCTTCGAAAAGATCCAGCTCCGAATTCTCCTGTATCTCAACGCCAATGTTGTACAGCTGCTTGATGGGCGCGTTGCACGCGAGGAAGTCCTGGGGACGGGGGCCAAAGGTGATGATTTTTAAATTGTTGAGCCCGATGATGGCCCTTGCGATGGGCTCAAACTCGGAAATCATCTGGGCGCACTCCTCGGCGGTTCCCACGGGATACTCAGGTATGTACGCCTTTAAATTGCGGAGCTTTAAGTTGTAGCTGAAATTCAGCATGCCACAGTAGGCGTCGCCTCTGCCGTCGATCAGATCCTCGCCGGTTTCCTCGGCGGCGGCCACCACCATGGCCGGGCCCGCAAACTCTTTAATCAGCAGCGTCTCGCTGGACTCCGGACCGAAATTGCCCAGATACAGAACCAGCGCGTTAACGCCCGCGGCCTGGATATCCGCCAGCGCTTTTCTCATGTGAAGTTCATTCTCAATGCACACCGGGCACTCATAAATTTCACCGTACTGCGCCCGATAGCTCTCCACGACTGCCTTACGGCGTCTCTCCGACAGCGTCATGGGGAAACAGTCACGGCTGACCGCTACAATACCAAGCTTGACTTCTGGAATGTTAATCATATTGCAAATCCTCCCTGTATTTTAGCACGCGAAGTGCCCTGTAGATGGATTTTACTATAAAACAGATTCTTTTTCAATCGCCATTCTTCGATTTTGCTTGTGAGATTTTGAAAATTATGTTAAATTACTTGTTACTGTGAATAGTAACAAGTACTTTGAGTCATCATAGTGAGGTCCCATTTTATGAATAAATCCGAAATCAGTGAAATCAAAAAGAACTTTACCGAAAAGGGCTGCGCCGTCTCCCGGATCTGCACCTGCTATGTGGGCGGTGAGAAGAATAAAATTTCCCAGACCAGCCAGTCCTTCGGCACCCTGCCCGAGGCGGAGGCCGGGCGGTATCTGCAGCTTTTCAGAAAAGGGCTGTCCGGCGCCCTCGGCAAAAATACGCTCACTCTGGAATTTCCTCTGGAGAGCGAGTTTCAGGACGGGGCGCAGAAATTCCTTCTGGACCTGCGGGACAGCCATCTGCAGGATGAGGAGCTTCTGGAGAAATTTTATGACAAAATTATCGCGGGCTACCCCTACACTCAGAACTATCTGATTCTGCTGGCGGACTGCAATTATGACGTCCCCGGCAGGGGCAGCGACCTGATCGAGCTCACAGACGCCTCCGATGAGGTCTATCACTACATACTTTGCTGCCTGTGTCCCGTAGTGCTCTCCAAACCGGGACTGACCTACGCGCCTGCCGAGAATCTGTTCATGGACCGGATCTGCGACTGGGTGGTGGACGCGCCCGCCCACGCCTTTTTGTTCCCTGCCTTCACTGACCGCAGCACGGACCTGCACAGCTGCCTTTATTTTACCAAAAATTCAGAAAATGCCTTTGAGGATTTCGTCTTTGACCTGCTGGGCTGTACCATGCCCATCACGGCGGGCGTCCAGAAGGAAGCCTTCCAGTCCATCCTGCAGGAAACGCTGGGGGAGGACGGCAGCCTTGAAGTAGTCAAAAATATCCACGATACGCTCTGCGATATGATGGAGGAGCACAAAGAAGACCCCGTCCCTCTGACTTTTGACAAGCGCGAGGTGGTAAACGTACTGGCCAAAAGCGGCCTGGAAGCACCTCAGCTTGACAGCTTCGAAAAGCACTTTGACGAGGCTGTGGGAAGCGAGGCCAGGCTGGTTGCCTCCAACATCACCCCTTCCAGAAGCTTTGAGGTGAAAACCCCGGACGTAGTCATCAAGGTCAATCCGGAGCGCTCCGACCTGGTGGAGACTACCTCCATTGACGGCCGGGTATATCTTCTGATTGAGGTCACAGATCAGATTGAGGTCAACGGAATCCGGCTGACAGCGGAGGCGGAGGAAACAAAAACATAAGCAGGGCTATTAACCCTGCTCATCCTCCTCATGTTCGTATTCCTCCATGTCCTCATATTCCGCGGCGTCCCGGTTCAGGCTGCCGTTCATGCGCTGCCCGCGCTTTTTTCTGTTTTTATAATAATGGTACAGCTCCAGAATACCGTGATAGATTCCCCGGATCAGGGAAAAAATAAAGAACATGAAAAGAAAGCCTACCAGGCCGAACATAATGTCCGCGAATTCCATATTTCCCGTATTGGTCACCCGCTGGCCGATCTCAATGGCAAAGGTAATCACAATGATCAGGGTGAATACATAGACCCAGCTGATCACCATCACATGTCCGGTGGAGGCCAGAAACTTAAAAAGCGGATATACCACAAAAATCATGGCCATCCCCAGAAGCCCGATCACCAGAAAATGCAGCTCCTTATCGCTGAAATTATACTCATAGGCGTCATTGAGCGACAGGATTCTGCTATGTACTTCCGCGATCATTTCCACAATCGAATAAAGAAATGCTGTCATATTCATCTCTGTTTCCTCATCCATTCCTCCCGGCAGCCCGGGTTCCTTCAAACCTTAAAAATCTGCCTGTCATCGCGGGCTGTTGTGCGTGAAACACAAAAATCCGCGTCCTCGATACAGGCTATCAGTATAGCAAAGCCGCCAAAAACCGTCAAGTGAAAGAAATGTGAAAGGACTGTGATTACCATCCGTATTATTTTCCAAATTAAATTCCATCCCCTTCTTACAAACAGTGGAAGTGACTTTGCTGATTGACCTGATTACGATCCGCGTTTTTCCATCAGAATTTCACCGCAGAGCTTATGGGCCACCACTGTTATTTCCTCCGGATACCCCATCATTTCCAGCAGCCGGATAGCGTTTCTGCTCTCCGAACGGCCCGGCTTCAGCTGATAGGTAAACCTCACATCTCCCTCTTCAAAACTTTCCGTGAAATAATAATGGGCATATTCCGTGTCCAGAATATCCACCAGTTCCAGATCATGGGTGGCGGCAAAGCAAAGGCAGTTCTGCTCAGAAAGCCAGCGCAGAATCTGGCTGGAGGCGGAAATTCTCTCCGGCGTGTTGGTGCCGCGCAGCACCTCGTCCAGAAAGCAGAGCACCGGCCGTCCGGGAGACGCCGCGGAGTCCAGAATCCGCTTCATGGCCTTAATTTCCACCATATAATAGCTGTCGCCGTTTATCACATCATCCTTCAGGGACAGAGAGGAATAAATCCGGTACAGAGGCGCGATCCAGGAATCGCAAAGGCAGGTATGGATCGTCTGGGCGAAGACGGCGTTGACCGCCACCGTCCGCAGAAAGGTGGACTTGCCGGAGGCGTTGGAGCCTGTCAGAAGGACAGATTTTTCTCCTGTGATGCTGTTGCCCACCGGCTCCTTAATCAGCGGATACCTGCCATTCTCCATGGAAAAAACTTCCCCGATTGCCGGAACACACCAGCCCTCAAGGGTATGTCTGTAGGCACAAACCGCGGCCGAGGCATCCAGGCGCCCCACACCCCCTGCCAGAGTCCACAGCTTTTCCTGACTGCGGTACACGTACCGCAGCATCCGGTAAAACTGAAGGATATCCGCGTGGGTGCACATGCGCAGATAATCCATAAGCCCGTCCACCGGGGTTCCTCCGCCAAGGGAGCCATCCTTTAAAAGAAAGCTGCCCCGCATCATGGGACGCAGCGTATGCGCGGCCTCTTTCAGCGCGTCCATCTCCTGTGCCAGCGCCGGCTCCGGATTTTTGATTTTATCCAGCCTGTCCACAAAGGCCAGGAGCTTCGCAAAATAGGCAAAGGAGGACATAAAGGGCTGTATTTCGGATTTTTGCCGAAAATACAGCAGCATCTGCGCGATCATAACACAAATCAGGAGCAGGAATCCCTGCCCCGATACTGCCGTCAAAAGAATGGCAGGCAAGTACAAAGCGTCGATCAAAAGATCCCTGCGCACATGAAAGTCCCGCAGAAGATCCAGATTCTCAATGCAGTCGGCCACAGACTGCCCGCCACTGTAGCCCAGCTGCCAGAGCCGGGTCTGTAAAAGCACCCTCTCCGGCGTATGCTTCTCCCAGAATTGTATCAGCTCCTCAAAATGGATAAGCTCCTCCTCACTCTGCGCCGTATTGTGAAGCAGAAAATACAGATACTCCTCCCCCGCTGCCGAGTAGGTGTGATTGACCATTGGAAAGATCTGATCCATATTCAGATCATTCCAGGTCGTCTCATCCAGCATCTCCGGCTTCCGGAAATGTCTCCAGTAACCGAACACCCATTTTTTGCGCGATTCATCCAGCTTTTTTGGCTTTTTGACGCCATGATTTTCCCGCAGGGATTTCTGAAAGGCGCGCACCTTCCTCCTGTCCCGGTACCAGACCGCGCCGCAGGCCGCAAAGTACGCGATGATTATAAAAATGATAAATTCCTGTACTCCCATGATTTTTCTCCGAAGCGTCTGCTGTCACAATCTATATAACGATGAAAGCAGCAAACAGTTATGATACTCGGATTTCCGACCTTTGGTTATATCATGATTAAAGCGACAAAAGGGTATGTCGTTGCGGTCCCCAAGGTCATAAATGCGAATGCGCACCCGCAGGGCGTACCTTGCGTAAGCATTCGATTTCTGACCTTTTGTCCCTTGTATCATATCATATAATAATACACACCATGCCGCCGTTCATGTCATTGACGATCTTCTGCATGGACTCCTGTAGCTTGATCTGGCTTTCCTCCTCGATATGTCCGATCTTGGTCTGAATGCCCTCCTGCACCAGCTGCTCCACTGTTTTTCCGAAAATATTGGTATCCCAGATGCTCTCTCCCCTGCTGTCCGCCGTTTTGATATAGGTGATCAGATCCTCCGCCTGCTCCTTCGTTTCCACGATGGGCGCGATCTCCGTCTCGATTCCGGCCCGGATCATATGGATGCTGGGGCTTTTGGCCCGGATCTTGACGCCGAATTTATTGCCGTGCTTGATCAGCTCGGGGGCTTCCAGGGTGATCTCCTCCTGCAGCGGCATCACCACACCATAGCCCGCCCGCCGCACCTGTTCCATGGCGTGGGAGACCTTGTCATACTCCGTTCTCATCCCGGAGACGCTTTTTAGCATTTCCATCAGCTGATACTCATTTTTCACCTGTTCCCCGGTGTATTCGCTGAGCATTTCATAATAATAATCCTGTTTCACCGTAAAGCGAATGCCCGCCTTTCCCTCCGCCAGGTTCAGCGTCTGCATGACCGCGCCGGAAAGGTACTCGCAGTCGCTCTCCAAAGGCGCCTCCCTCATACTGCGGATGGTATCCCTGTTCTCCACAATCTTCAGCGCCGCCTGTAAAAGAGAGTCCTTCACCGGATGGCTTAAGGGCAGCATCTCCACCCACTCCGGGATATAAAACTCCACTGCCAGAAGCGGAAATTCCCACAGAAGAGTTTCCAGAATCCTGTGGATATCCTCCTCCTTGAGCTGTTCGCAGTTGACCGGCAGGGTCCGGGCGTGGTACTTTTCCTCCAGCTGAGCTGCCAGCGCCTTTGTCTCCTCGCTGTAGGGCTTCGCGGAATTCAGCAAAATTAAAAAGGGCTTTCCCTCTTTGGAAAGGACAGAGACGGTTTTTTCCTCCGCCTGCTCATAAGCCTCCCTGGGCAGCTCGCCAAAGCTTGCGTCGGTGGTGATCATCAGCCCCACCGTGGCGTGATCCTCAATCACCTTGGTAGTGCCGATCTGGGCCGCCTTGGTGAAGGGAATTTCCTCCGGATACCAGGGCGTATGCACCATTCTCTCCTGTCCCTCCTCCATGTGGCCTGCGGCGCCTTCCACCATATAGCCCACACAGTCGATGCGCCGCACCTTCACCGGCACATTATGGTCCAGCACTATGTCGGCGGCCTCCTTGGGGATAAACTTGGGCTCCGTGGTGGTGATGGTCCTGCCGCCGCTGGACTGGGGCAGCTCATCGGTCAGGCGCACCGCCTCATGGGGATCTGTCAGATTCGGCAGAATGCACAGATCCGCGAACCGCTTGATAAAGGTGCTCTTCCCCGTGCGCACCGGCCCCACCACCCCGATATAGAGCTGCCCGTCGGTGCGCTCCTTCATATCCTGATACATATTGTATGTATGGCCAATTTCCAATGTCTCGTCCTCCGGTCCTGATACTGATATATGTATATGCCGGAGAAGGAAAAAAATGCCTTCCAAAGTTACTATTCAAAGCCGACTTGAGAGATATAAACAGACTCGTCAAGCAGCTGTGAATATTATGATTAAAGCGACAAAAGGGTATGTCGTTGCGGTCCCCAAGGTCATAAATGCGAATGCACACCCGTAGGGCGTACCTTGTGTAAGCATTCGATTTCTGACCTTTTGTCCCTTGTATCATATTATGCGAAAAAAGGCGAATACCTGGAGGCCAGCTCCTCCGCGGCCTTCATTCCATCCACCGCCGCGCTCATGATGCCGCCGGCATAGCCCGCGCCCTCGCCGCAGGGATAAAGACCGGCGACCGCCGCGGATTCCAGTGTATCCTTCCTCAGAATGCGCACCGGTGAGGAGGTCCTGCTCTCCACGCCGCACAGCAGGGTGTTTTCCCCTCCGCAGCCGGGGATTATTTTGTCAATGTGCTCCTTCCCCTCCACAAAAGCCTTGTTTAATTCCTGGGGCAGGATTTCGGTTAAATCCGCGCTGACAGCCTTTCCCTTAATACATTGATCTGTGGGCTCCCCTATAGCTTTTCTTATAGGTGCTTTCTCCTCAGGCTCCTCTGCCGGAGGCACCTGAGAAGCTCCGCTTTGAAAAGCTGCATTTTGGAAAGCCTCATTTTGAAAAGCCTCATTTGCGGCATAGGCAATATTTTCCCCGTTGCTTGCGGTCATACTCTCATAAAAATCCCCATATCGCTCCACCGGAACCGCGCCCGCTCCAAGCTCATAGGCCCTCTTTTCCAGTTCTCTCTGGAAGCGCATCCCCGACAGGGCGTCCCTTCCGTCGACGTCCTTCTCGTTGACCGTCACAATGACGGCGCTGTTGGCAAATCTGCCCGCCCGGTCATGATAACTCATTCCGTTGACAGCGGTATGCCCCGGCTCTGAGGAGGCGTTAACCACATAGCCGCCCGGACACATGCAGAAGCTGTACACGCCCCGGCCTGATAAGCTGCGGGCCGTCAGCTTATAGGGCGCCGCCCCCAGAGGTTTCAGCTCCTCCGCGCCATACTGGCTTTCATTGATCAGACTCTGCGGGTGAATCACACGAAAGCCCACCGCGAAGGGCTTGGGCTCCATGGGAATCTTTTTCTGAAATAAGAGAGAAAAGGTATCTCTGGCGCTGTGGCCCGGGGCGAGAACCAGAGAGGAACAGGCAAGGCGCTCCTTCCCGTTGATTTCCACTCCGCTGACCCGGCTAACAGCATTACTTACTTCTTCGTTCCCTTCGCTTACCAGGCTAACAGCAGTACTGACTTCTTCGTTCCCTTCGCAGTCCCGGCTGACAGCATTACTGACTTCTTCGTTCCCTTCGCAGTCCTGGCTGGCAGCCTTTCCCGGCTCTTCGTTCCCGTCATTCGTCCATAGACGGCCAATGGCATCCCTTCTCTCTTCTTTTATGAAAATATCCGTCACACAGCTCTCAAAGCGCACCTGCCCTCCCCAGGCCAGGATTCTCTGACGCATATTTTTCACCACATGAAAAAGAATATCCGTTCCGATATGGGGCTTCGCCTCATACAGAATTTCCTCCGGCGCCCCGTTTTCCACAAAAATCTCCAGCGCCTTCCGGTTTCGTCCGCCCTGATCCTTGATTGTTGTATTTAATTTCCCGTCAGAAAAGGTTCCGGCGCCGCCCTCCCCAAACTGCACATTGGAGGAAGGATTTAAAATACCGGTCTCCCAGAATTTCTCCACCGCAGCTTTCCGGGAATCCACATCCTGCCCCCGCTCCAGAAGGATGGGGCGGTACCCCGCCTTCGCCAGCAGATATCCGCAGAAAAGTCCGGCCGGTCCCATCCCCACAATGATAATGGGAGCCGTCAGCCTCTCCCCACCCGGTTTGGGGAAATGATATAGCTCCCTCTTTACAATCTCCGCCTGTCTGCAACGGCTGTTTTTTAAAACGGAACGCTCCCCATCCACTGTCACATCCACAGTACAGCTGTACACAATACAGGGCTTTTTTCTGGCGTCCACTGACCGCCTGACAAGCTCCATTTTTTTGATTTTCCCGGGCTGTATCCGCAAAAGCCCGGCGCATTTACTGATAAGGTCTTCCTCAGAGTACGTCAGGGGAAGCTTGACCTGTGTCAATCGAAGCATGAGATTCCTCCATCATCTTTCCCAGACAGTTATGTTGCTTCTCCCAGGTAGCTATGCCGCTTTTCCCAGTCAATGAAATCCGCTGTTTTTCACCGGCTGCAAACAGTCCCGAAGCTGTTTCCCGTCGTCGCCGCGTGTCTCGTTATGCCATATTGTTTTCACCGGCTGCCCATTGGTCAAAGCTGTTTCACCGGCAAATCAGTCAGTTACGGGTCAGGTGTTCCGCCGCGACAGCCGCGCTCCTGGCCGCCTCCATACCGCTCATCCACGCCCAGTGCAGATTATAGCCGCCGCAAAGCCCGTCCACGTCCAGCAGCTCCCCAACCACATAAATCCGCGGATATTTTTTCAGACTGAAATCCCGGTTAATCTCCTTCAGCGAAAGGCCCCCGGCGCAAACCTGGGC
>JAJQCU010000107.1:13713-14082 GCA_021202575.1 Lachnospiraceae bacterium | reverse complement strand
GCCTTCAACAATTAAATTATTCAAAAATTACATGACCGAAGAAGATTTTTATGAAGGTGCCATACTCGCTGAATCACATTTGAGGAATTGGAATTGCTGTCATGGGGCAAATTATTTACATGAGTTGATAGAAGAAAAAACAGCAACTAACGAGGCACAAGCAACAAATAAAATAAAGAACATAATAAAATCGCAGCTGGGCCAGAAAGTCTATGAACACCTGATTGTTCGAGGCAGAATCCACCTCATCGATCATCAAAACAACCGGCTTCTCCGTTTCCCTGCAAAGATTGACAAGAGAAAGAAACAGCATTGACAATGTGGCATGCTCCACCTGATTATCCGCATAGCTCACCAATTCTTCCCGCG
>JAJQCU010000107.1:9581-13703 GCA_021202575.1 Lachnospiraceae bacterium | reverse complement strand
ATATCAGAATTTGCCTCGCAAACGCCGCCGCAAAACGCTCTTCTGACGCAAAATCCGCATAACTGAGTCCCTGAAAATCCAGGCTGATCACAAGATACACTTCCTGTAAGTATTCCGCCAGAGCATTAAGCATCGTAGTCTTTCCATACTGTCTTGCCCTGTTAATGGTAAAATATTTTCCATCATCTACCATACTCTTGATTTCTTTCAGTCTGTTTGTCAGGTCAACCATATAATGAAGTTCCGGATCACAACATCCGTCAGTATTAAAGACTCTTCCCATCTGCTTTCTCACCCCGCTTCTTTTTACTTATGGACAAGCTGTTTTTATTATTATAAAGCCATCCATTCTATTTTCCAACTCATTTTCGGCCTTTTAGCCAGTTTTTTCAATTTCAACCATTATTCTCCTCTTCTCCTATTTTCAACCCACTTTGGGGATTGCAAACCGACTCTCCCGCCCTCTCCCCTGCGGCGCTTCCCACCTCATTATAGGCGGCCTGATAATAATGGAACGCGTCCTTCATCAGGCCACGTTCCCTCATACCCGCAAATTCTGTGGATACCATAGTCACACCGGCAATCCTCTGCGGAATCTGATCCTGTGCGTCCATGATTTCCTGATAACTGATCTGCTCCGGCCCATTATAATGGCCAATGCGGATAAGAAAGCACTGCTCCACACCAAGGCTCTGCATGTGGTTCCAAAACAGTTCGAAGCAGCAAATATACTCCCCGCCGCTCATGTGATGATCTCCGTCCGCCTCTCCCTGGCACCAGGCAAGAAACGTATGCCTGACGTCAATATGGTTCCGGGCCAGCAAATTTCGGGCATTGCCAAGCCGCCGTTCCACATCCTTCATAAAAGGAGATCCCGGCAGCCACTGCAAAATCGAAGATCCCCCTTTGGATGCCGAAATACCCACCACCGGCGTTTTGGTCCGCTGATAATACGCGTTCACAAAGGAAGTGACCAAAGAACCAGTCTTCATGACACCATCATCAATCCCTTCCGGGTCATTTTCCGCCCTGCCGAAAGGCTCCTCCAGCGGTGACAGGCGATCCGGCGCGGTAATCGCCCGATACTCATAGCCTGCCTCCTCTGTCGCCCGCGGCGTGGACTGCGGCCACCGCGCATAGGTGGCGCCGCGTCCCGCCATATTCGATTGTCCCATGAATAAAATCAGATCGACCATTATTTCCTCATTTACATTCAGAAAGGCGCGGACGTAAAAAGTAAGCCGCGCCTGCGTCTTTCACGCTTTTTTCTATTGCTTCTCTGGCAGCGGCACCACCGCCAGCGTTTTCCCCAGCGCCGCCAGCACCTTCAGAATCGTGTCAAGCTGGGGACTGGTGTAGCCCTTCTCCATTCTGGCAATCACCGGCTGCTTTACGCCACTCAATTCCTCCAGCCTTTTCTGGCTGATTCCCATCTCCTGTCTCGCTTTTATAATTTCCCCGATCAAAGCAACCCGCAGGTCACTCTCAGCGATTTCCCCCGGTGTAAATATCTCATTACGGACATCATCCCAATTTTTTCCAACCGCACTGTTACTTTCCATTATGAAAGCCCCCTTTCCCTGAGATCCGCAAGCTCTCTTTTCACCTGCTCTATCTCTTTCACCGGTGTTTTCTGCGTCTTTTTCATAAAATGATGCAACAGAACATAGCTTCCGTCTACCCATGCCACGAAGAATATTCTGTCTCTTATCGGCCTGAGTTCCCATATTTCACCCCAAAGGTACTTCACATAGGGTTCCCCTGCTGCCACTCCATAATTCTTCAAAACTTCAATATAATCCTGGATTTTATTGAGTTTAATCCGACTATCTTATTGTGCTTTTCTGCTTTTCCATTTCGAGTCCGCTCTACAGCGACCCCTTGCGGCTGACACTCAGCCACACGCTGTCCACTCCCAGCAGAATCAGGTAAAGCCCCAGAATTCCTCCCAGCGTGATGAATGCGATCCGCGGCTCAAAGAGCAGGATGAAGCCCAGGCAGATGCCGATGATATTGATAATCATCGTGAAATAAAAATGAAAGTCCCCAAAGTTAAAGCGGATATAGTTAAGCCGCGTCAGGCGGGAGACGCAGTGCGCGATAATCCAGAGTGGGAACAGGATGAGCAACACCGCCTTGCCCGCGTCCGGATGGAGCAGCAGCATACAGCCGGTCATCACACTCAAAATGCCTGTAATCAGGGAGAGCACCGGCCCGAAGCCGAAGAACACCTCCTGCCTCGCGTAAGCCACGATATCCAGAACACCCAGGCAGACAGCCAGTATCCCGTAAATGACAATCGCGCCCGTGAACACAAGGTTGGGGCGAACGAGCGTCAGCACCCCCAGCGCGATCAGAACAATCCCCTCCGCAAACCGGACACGCCCGTAACCAGAATGGTTTCTCATACTTCCTGCCCTCCTGTCTCCATATTTTCAAGCGTCGGCTGCCCGTAATCATCCTGCGTGCGGGCGTCCGTGATCGCGATTGGCCTCTGCAAAATCTCCATGAACTCCTCGCCCGTGATCGTTTCCCTTTCATAGAGGTACATGGCGATCTCGTCCAGCTTCTGCCGGTTTTTCTGCAGGATTTCCAGAGCCTTCGCATGCTGCGTCTTCACGACCTCCACGACCTTTTGATCAATCTCCCGCTGCGTCTCGGCGGAACAGGCTAAGGAGGCGTCACCGCCCAGGTACTGGTTGGTCACAGTCTCCATGGCCACCATATCAAATTCATCACTCATTCCGTACTGCGTAATCATGGCTCTCGCCAGCTTCGTAGCCTGCTCGATATCATTGGAGGCGCCAGTCGTAATTTCCCCGAAAACGATCTCTTCCGCGGCGCGCCCGCCGGTATAAATCGCGATCTTATCCTCAATCTCGCCCTTCGTCATCAGGTATTTGTCCGCGGTCTCCACCTGCAGGGTATAACCCAGCGCTCCGGAAGTACGCGGGATAATCGTAATCTTCTGCACCGGCGCGGTGTGGCTCAGGGACGCTGTCACCAGCGCGTGCCCTACCTCATGGTAGGCGACTACCCGCTTTTCATGATCAGAAATCACCGCATTTTTCTTCTGGTAGCCCGCGATAACCACTTCCACGCTCTCCTCCAAATCGGCCTGCGTCACATACGCCCGGTTATCGCGGACCGTTCTGAGAGCCGCCTCATTGACGATATTGGCCAGCTCAGCGCCGGAAGCACCGGCCGCCATCCTGGCGATGGTGTGGAAATCCACATCCTCACCCAGCTTGATTTTCTTGGAATGTACCTTTAATATCTCCTCACGGCCCCTTAAATCGGGCAGCTCCACCGGAACGCGCCGGTCAAACCGTCCCGGCCTGGTCAGCGCCGGGTCCAGCGATTCGGGGCGGTTTGTGGCCGCCAGAATAATGACGCCGTTATTGCCCTCGAAGCCGTCCATCTCCGTCAGCAGCTGGTTCAGTGTCTGTTCTCTTTCATCGTTCCCGCCGATCACGCCGCCGTCGCGCTTTTTGCCGATGGCGTCAATCTCATCGATGAAAACGATACAAGGAGCCTTCTCCTTGGCCTGCTTAAAGAGGTCGCGGACCTTGGAGGCGCCCATGCCGACGAACATTTCCACAAACTCGGAGCCGGACATGGAGAAGAACGGGACGTTCGCTTCCCCGGCCACGGCTTTGGCCAGCATCGTCTTGCCGGTGCCCGGAGGGCCGACCAGCAGCACGCCCTTGGGCATGGACGCGCCGACGTCCGTATATTTCTGCGGATTGTGCAGATAATCCACAATCTCGGTCAGGCTCTCCTTGGCTTCCTCCTCCCCGGCGACATCCGAGAAATGAATCCCCTCAGAGTCCGGCACATAAACCTTGGCGCTGCTCTTTTCCATGCCGAAGGACATGGCGTTTTTGCCGCCGATGGAGTTCATCATTCTCCTGCTCATGTACTGGCCCAGGGCAATGAAAATCGCAATCGGCAGCACAAAGGAGATCAGGAAACTGATGATCGGGGACGTCGTCGAGGTCGCGACCTTCGAAAACGTTGCGCCGGACGCGTACAGACGCTCCACCAGGTTCGGATCTTCCATGGCGATTGTCACGTAAATATTCTCACCGGACGCGTCCGTGAAATAAATTTCCTCATCGT
>JAJQCU010000107.1:4720-9571 GCA_021202575.1 Lachnospiraceae bacterium | reverse complement strand
TCGATCTCCACCTCGCCAATGTCCTGCTCTTCAATCATCGACATAAAGGTGCCGTAGTCCACCTCCGTCACAGTCGTTGCGGAATCAGAAATGAGCGGCGAAATGATCAGGTCAAAGACCAGCATAATGAGAAGCACAATCACATAATAATAGATCAATGGTTTTCTTGGATTTTTGACTTCCTTCATAAGCATACTCGCTTTCTTTTGCGGGCGCGCAGACCCTCCTGATCCAGAAAATCCGATTCTCTCCCTCCGGGTCCGCGCGCTGTTTTACGGTTTCCATTCTTTTTTCATGGAAGAAATTAACACGAAAATTAGCACTCGTCAACCTGGAGTGCTAATTGTTTATGTTTTTCATGAAATTTTAATATGAAAAAGTTGTTGGGGGCAAAAGCCATCGGCAACGGCGCCGTCAATATCCGCCCCGCGCTACACCATCTCTCGCAGCAACGCCTCCAGCTCGTCCTCCTCCTGCGCCGTAAGTCCTGCCCTCTGGGAACGACTCTTTTTCTCCCCGTGTCGTTTCGGCTGTGGGGCATCCTCCACCCAGTTCATCGCCTCATTCAGTTTCAGGCGCGGAACGAGATGATTCTCAAAATACTCCACCAGCCTCATTTGAAGCACTGACTGCTTCCCTTCCACATCGCAGAGATTCTTTAATGAAAAAAACAGATACAGTTCCAGAGCGCACATTCCATAATAAGGCAGCACCTGCGCGAAGGTACCAGCCACTGCCAATATCCGGAACACCTCCGCTCCGACACAGAGAACGCTTAGAAATAAAAACTGAACGCTCCATTTTCCAAAGGATCTGTGGCTGATCCCCCAGATTTTGTCCTTTTCCAGGCAGTTTTCCACAAAAACAGGAATATTTGTCACTCCTTCAATCATTTGATAGCCCGGGACGAATTTGGAGTGAATGGCTTTCAGGCTTTTGTGGGAAACAGCTGACATATTTTCCGCTGCCTTTAAAAGCCCCCGGCAATGCACCCACTGCACAAGAATCGTCAACAGCGACAGTATGAAAAATACTGCAATAAGTATGAAACTGTAATTTTGTTTCAGGAAAATAGCCATCATGGTGTACACCCTCTTTCTATAACTGTTTTATTCATTATAGGAAGTTTCTCCCCGACTGTCAGCCTGAAATCATCGACAAATTCTGATTTCTTGCAAAACCGAGCGAGAAAATTTGCTGAGATCCCGGTTACACCACACCACAACAGCAAAACCTCATTGACTTTCCTCTCCTCCTGGGGTACATTATTAAACAGACAAAGCTTTTGTAGAGCACATTCAGAAAAGGAAGGAATTTATCATGACATACTCTTATAAGACAAAAGGCACCTGCTCCAAACAGATCGACATTGATCTGGAGGACGGCATCATCAAAAAAGTCGCCTTCACCGGCGGCTGCAACGGCAATACCAAGGGCATCAGCTCTCTGGTAGTGGGTATGAAGGCGGAAGATGTGATCGCCCGCACCCGCGGCATCACCTGCGGTCCCAGACCCACCTCCTGCCCGGACCAGCTTTCACACGCCCTGGAGGAGGCTCTGGCAGCGGCGCAGTGATTCTTTGTACCGCCATTTTGCTGAATGCGCAGCAGATGACCGGGATATGAATTCCCGATCATCTGCGCAATAATCTCAGAGGTAACCTTTTTATGAAAAAAATCGTACTCACCGGCGGCGGAAGCGCCGGCCACGTGACGCCGAACATCGCCCTGCTCCCCCATCTGGAGGCCGCCGGATATGAGGTTTTCTACCTCGGCTCCTATGATGGCATCGAAAAGAAGCTGATCGGCGACTTTAACGTGCCCTATTACGGCATTTCCACCGGAAAGCTGCGCCGTTATTTTTCCTGGAAAAACTTCTCCGACCCCTTCCGGGTCATCAAAGGCTTTTCCGAGGCCAAAAAATACTTAAAGGAAATCCGCCCGGACGTCGTGTTCTCCAAGGGCGGCTTTGTCAGTGTTCCCGTGGTGCGGGCCGCGGCAAGCCTGCATATTCCCTGCATCATTCACGAATGCGATATGACCCCGGGCCTTGCTAATAAGCTGTGCATCCCCGTGGCAAAAAAGGTCTGCTGCAATTTCCCGGAAACCGTATCCATGCTCCCCGCCGACAAGGCCGTGCTGACCGGCACCCCCATCCGGGAGGAGCTAACACAGGGCTCCCGGGCCGCGGGGCTCAGGCTCTGCGGTTGCTCTGCCGAAAGGCCGGTAATCATGGTCATCGGCGGCTCCCTGGGCGCCGTCCACGTCAATGAAATGGTGCGCGCCGCCCTGCCCGGGCTCCTTCCGGATTTTCAGGTGGTTCACCTGTGTGGAAAAGGAAAACTGGATGAGACCCGACAAAGCACACCCGGATACATCCAGTTTGAATATGTGAAAGACGATTTAAAGCACCTGTTTGCAGCCGCTGATGTGGTCATCAGCCGGGCCGGCGCCAACGCTGTCTGCGAGCTGCTGGCCCTGAAAAAGCCCAATCTGCTGATCCCGCTTCCTTCCAGCGCTTCCCGGGGAGACCAGCTCCTGAACGCCAGATCCTTCGAGGCTCAGGGCTACAGTGTTGTCAGGGAAGAGTCAGAGCTGACTCCCGAAGTCCTGACAGATGTGGTGAAAAAGCTATATCATGACCGGAATTCCTACATTGCCGCCATGGAAAAGAGCTCCCAGACTGAAGCTGTTTCCTCTATCATGGAGCTGATTACCGCTATCTGACCATTTTTCATTTGAATCTACGGAACCTGCCGCCATGTGAAATGACATAATTCCCTGCGAAAAGAGGGCAATACGGAGTGCCCTCTTTTCAGCCCTCACCCTCCGATTAATCCCCCTTTTCGACCTCCTCAAGCTCCAGCTCATTAAATTCCTCCCCCGCAAAGAAAACCTGCACATTGATCCCCAGGCCCCCGCACAGTCTCACCAGGGTGTTGATCCCCGGATTCCGGCTCTTTCCATTTATGATGCTTTTAATGGTAGAGACATGAACGCCTGAACCATATGACAGCTGGTATGGACTGCAGCCCTTCTCATAACATAACCTTGTCAGCCTCTTGGCAACCGCTTCCTGTGACTTCATTTTACTTTACCCCCTCCCGCCGGTTTTCATATTTGCAAAAGTCCTCTCAGCCCCCGCACTGCCGGACATTTGCCTCTCCGGCTCCTCTCTTTAGGATATCATACTCCTTTTTGTTGAACCATGTAGACGATATATCGTCCCAAATATACAATTTCTGGCAATAATTTTCTTTTTTCTTCAAAACAGAGCGCCGTATTCCTGACATTTTTTACGGCATATCCTGATCCGGGAGCAAGTGACATAAAGTTGTTTATTCAGGGAAATTCCTCTGGCGGCAGCTTCGTTCCGAAACTTCATCCTACATTGTATTTAAGTAGGCTGCCCTTCGCAGAAGTCACGCATCTACATGTATTCCAGTACATTATACTATTTAAAAACGTATATTAGTTGACCGTGTAGTGTCAAAGGAAGTTTTTTATGTGGTGTTCTGACAGCGATGTCCGTTTACAAATATAAAAAGCGTGATTCCCAAAAAAAGAGAGGCAGTTTTCCGCCTCTCTTTTTAACAGCTCCTATAATTGTTCTCTTCAGTGCGCAGTTTATTTCTCGTACAGGAACTTCTCCGGCAGTTCCACATGGAAATCCTTGGCCAGCTGCCTGAATTCATCCGGCTGGATGGTGTTCAGCTTATTCGGCGTCATTGCCAGCACCTTGCAGAGAATCTCCGCGGACTTCTCAACGGTGTGCATCAGGCCGAAGGTCTCATCGAAGGTGGAGCCGGAGCAGAACACGCCGTGGTGCGCCCAGACCGCCATATTGTATTCCTGCATCTTTTTGGAGGTCTCAATACCGATCGCCTCTCCGCCTGGAACCATCCAGCCGATGACGCCTACGCCCTCCGGAAATACCACCGGACACTCGGTAGCCATCTCCCAGAGCTCTCTGGTGAAGACCTCATCCGTCAGCGGAAGCACGAAGGTCAGGGCTATTGTGTTGGTGGGATGAGCGTGATAAATAACGCGATGCAGGCCGTTCGTCGTTGCCTTTTTCACTTCATGATTCATCAAATGCGACGGCAACTCACTGGTGGGTCTGCCGCCCTCCACCAGGCCCCAGCGGATCCTGTAATTCTCGCCGGCCTCGTCCAGCTCGATGATGCAAAGGCAGGCCTCCGGGTCCACGGGAACATTGCGGAAGAATTTGCCGCTGCCGGTTACCAGAAAATACTCCCCGCCAAGCCCCGGCACATGAGCGCCAATGGGTGTCCATGGCGCATGGTCGCTCAGACGCTCTTTTACGCTGTCCACCTCATGAGGCGTCATGCGGTAGGACAGGTTGCCGCCGTTTCTCTCGTGCCACCCCAGCCTGAAGCCGTCGTCTGCCATCTTGATAAAGCCCTGTATAAACTTTGTGTCCAATACCTTCATAAGAATTCTCCTTCTCCTTATAATTTCCCCTCACGGCATGGCTGCCCTGAGCGTGACCCGCCTTCCAATATCCTGATATTACTCACCCGGTTATTTTCTGTACGAGCCATTCCCCAGGCAAGCTGCCGCGATGTGGGTTTTCGTCTGAAATATTTGTTTTGTGTTGCAATCAAATTATATTTCCTGTGGTTTCTGTTGGCAATATGTGGTTTTGCTGTTTTATGATGAAATTTCCCTTTGTTTTTGGGCATATTTTCAGAAAAGGAAAAATCTCACCCCAGGCATTGCCCTCAGTCAAACCACTCCGGCAAAGCTCCCATTCTCCGCTTTCCCTCCTGTCCGCCCTCCGCGCCTTCTCTTTCCGCCGCGGAAAGGGCGGAAATTGTCTGCGCCGCCG
>JAJQCU010000107.1:0-4710 GCA_021202575.1 Lachnospiraceae bacterium | reverse complement strand
ATCGGGAAGCAGGATCTTGATAAACTGATTGGCCGACTGCCCGCTCCCGTCCAGAAAGCTCCGCATTTTCTCATAATCCGCCATGTCCACCGGCGTATACTTTACTGAGATCATTTTCGTCTTTTCATCGTACTTTTTCTGTGCCGCCTTCTGGGCATCAGACAGCTTTGTGTTTTCTTTTTCCGCCATACTCTTCTCCTGTCATATTGCCTGTTTACCGCCGCGTTTCTTTCAAAAGAATACTCCCGGGCATCCAGCGCTGCCAGACATACACACCCGTAGGGCGTCCCTTGTGGAAGCATGCCTTTCTCGCTTACGCTCATTATAATAATACCACGCCACAAAGTCAACAAAACAAAACCGGCTCCGGGCGACTTTTCCTTCTGTCTCCAGAGCCGGCAGCTATAAATTTTTACAACAATTTCTTTTACAGCACAATCGCGTTGATTGTCTCAATCAGATCCACAACCGAGGACCGCAGCACCAGCGACACCGGCTCCCCATCGATCACCGCCAGGCAGCTGGTTCCATCGTAACGGTACAGCTGCACCTCCACCTGGGGATAATTCTCATTGTCCAGGTAAGCGATGAAACTGATCTCCTCCTTATCCGCGGGCTCCTCGTCCGTGAAGCTCTCCGCTGTCACAGCGTCCAGCACCTCTGAAAGATTGTCAATGTCAACCTCCACGCGGTAATTTTCGATATCATCGTCCTCCTCCAGCTCATCAGCGTTGACCACAACCCCGTCATAATAATAGTAGTAGGTGCGGGTATCCTCTTCCTCGTCATCCTCCGCCTCCGCAAGCTCGGAGTAAATGGTGTAGGTGGTTCCCTCGATGGTAAAGTCCATCTGGTAAATGTCCGCAAAATCAGCGGTCAACACCTCCGCGTGACGAAGATCATCATAGCCGCAGGCAATCAGATACTCATACCTGGTTTCGGTAAGCTCGTATATGATCTGGAAGTCGTCCACTCTGACATACAGGCTGAGCGTTGAGATATCCACCTCAGCACCCTCCCCGGCGTCCTCAGCCTCAGCAAGCTCCTCCTCAGCTTCAGCCAGTTCATCCTGATTGACGCCCACGGTCAGCGTAACAGTGCGGGTAACTTCCGTCTCCTCTCCATCCTCATCCGTCTCCGTATATGGATACTCTATGGTAATGGTCAGTACCGGATCATTCATGCCGTAGAGCTCCAGTTCTTCCTCCGTAGCGTTATAAGTTACGTAATCATACAGCGTAGTGTTTCTGAAGCCTTTCAGATAATCCTCCACACTGGCAGTATCCAGCGGATCATCCGTTCCGGTGACAAAATAAAGATCCTCCGCGCAGTAGGTATGATCGCTTTCCTCTTCATAATAAATGCTGTAATTTTCCGCGCCGGAGAAGGTGATGGAGCTGGCCTCAGAAATACTGTCCAGCGAATCATGCAGAATCATGTCGCTCAGCTCCACATCATAGGAATCCAGAGGGTCCACTGTCGCCAGATACACATTCCCGTCCCCGTAGGAGATATACCGCTCCTCATCCAGAGTGCTGAAGCTGCCCAGCGTGATTTCATAGACCGTCTCATCCTCCAGAGTGATACTGATCGTACACACCGGGTCATCCAGTCCGTACTGAGAGTAATCCTCCACCTCCTCAATGATGAAATCCGCCTCGTATTCCTCAAAGACGCTCAGAAGACTCTCAATCATGTCAGTACTGGCGGGGAAGGCTTCATCATCGTCATAAATCCACTCCCCCGTCTCCGTATCCTTATGGAACGCCAGGGAATTCTCCTCCGTCTCCCAGGAGACGGCGGTCACTGTCTCCGGGTCAATGGATAATACCACCTCATTGCTGTTTTTGATCTGCTCCTGTTTTTCATTGTACCGCGATACGGCAAAGGTCACCGCGCACAGCACCACCAGCACGCCCAGCAGAATATAAATTCTTTTGGCTCTTTTCATTTTTGCAGGCTCCTCCTTCTCAGTAAGACGCATACGCCGATGCCCAGGTACACCAACGGGAATACGCCGATCATCACAAGCTTCAGCATGGAAGCGGTGGAGTCGCTGATCGTCAGATAATTATAATCCAGCGACCTGCTGCTGATGGCCAGAGCCTCGCGCTCACCGATCATATCCGAAATCGCGTTCAGAGTAATATCCACATTGGCTCCGGAGGAATAAGAGTTATAAGCATCCTGCAAAAAGCCGGAGGAAGCAAACCACACGAGCCTTCCGCCGTTATTGCTCTCAATGGACACCGCCACCGCGAACGGGCCCTCGATATCGCCGTCCTCCATATCATAGGTTGTCAGGCTGTAGCCGTCCAGCTTGCTGAAGGCGGACTCTGATGTGGTCAGAAGCACCGTCACGGTTCCATAAGCATTGGAATCCTCCAACACTGTCAGGCCGGAAGCGATGGGCATGACAACATAATAGTTTTCCTCAATCAGCGCGTCTGTAATATCGTCGCTCTGAATATTGGGCAGAAGCAGATAGGGATAATATACATAGTTGGTCCTCTCCGCCTCGATCACGATGCCCTCCTCCACGGTTACGCCGTAATACTCCAGCAGAGAATTCAGGTTCTCAAAATCCTCTCCGTCCACAGGGCCGGCGATCACCATCAGATTGCCGCCGTTGTAAACCCAGTCAGACAGCATCTCCACCTCATCCTCGCTCAGATCGCTCTGGGGTTCATAGATCAGGATGCAGTCCGCGTCCTCCGGAATCTCATCCACCGTCAGAAGAGACAGGCTCTGGGTCTCAATATTGGATTTCTCAATCTGCTCCGAGAAGGTTTCCGGCAGGTCCTCCTCCCCGTGCCCTTCCAGCACATACATAATGGGCAGTTCATCACTGACCACATAATCGATGGCGGAAGTGATGCAGCCCTCTCCGTCAAAGGACCTGGTCATGGACATGCCGTAGTAGCTCAGCTCCTCCTGATAAATATCCGACCAGGCAATATATCTGCTCTTGTCGCCGCACTCCACCACCAGGCTGTTGTTGGTCACAGTTTCATCCGTGTACTGCGCGGCAAAGGTGGGATAGACATCCGGGTTTCTCTTGACCACCGTCACATGATCGGACAGGCTGTCATACTTATCCAGCAAATTCTGCAGGATGGAATTTTCCTCACCGGATTGGACGATCCAGTAAATCGTCACATCCTCCTCCAGATTATTTAACACCACCTTCGTGTTGCTGGTCACGGAATACAGCTGGGCGGAGCTGATATCCAGCTGCGTCCAGGTGGAGGGCAGCGTTGTCGCCAGCACATTCACCACCACCAGCACCGCCAGCACAATGGCGGAAATAATCAGGGAATAGCTGCCCCCCTGAAAGGCAAGCCGGTTCATGGCGTTTTTATTATCTCTGACTTCCTTTTTTTCCTCACGCGGCGCACTCATCAGTTATACCTCCTCTTCTCAAGGGACTGTACAGATAAGAACAGAAAGAAAATGATCACTGTGATGTAATATACGATGGCGGTAATGTCAAAAACGCCGTCCACAAAGACATAAAATCGCTCAAACAGTGACATTTCTGTCATAACCTTTGGCACCAGGCCCTCGTACATCTCGCTGTTGATCAGGTAAGTGGCAGTAATGACAGCGAGCAGAGCCAAACCAATTCCATAGGCCAGATTCTCATTTTTCGTCAGATAATTGATCAGAAAGGCAATCAGCGCCGCCGCCACGCAGAGCACGATGGCGCTTCCCAGTGCCGTGGAGGACACATATTCCGCAATGGTCACGCTGTAATAATTAAATAAAATCACCGCCACGCCGATGCCGGCCGCGAAGCCCTGATTCTCCGTCAGAGAGGAAATAAACACGCCCACCGCGATCAGCGCCGCGCCCATCATAAAGAACGCGAACAGGGAGCCGTAGGAGGTAGGCAGGTAAACATCCCCGTACTGCGCGAAAATCAACGGATAAACTCCGACTATGCACAGCGGGATGAAAAACACCACCAGAAGAGCCAGATACTTCCCGACCACACCCTGTGTCGTGGTCACCGGCAGCGCGTACAGCAGCTGATCTGTCTTTTGTTTTTTCTCCTCGGCAATACTCCTCATGGTCAGGATCGGCACGATCAGCACCAGCACGATACAGCCCAGCCCCAGCACATATTCAAAGTTGCTTATGGTCTGATTGATATTGTAAATCATAGAGCAGATGCCGGTAACCACCAGCAGAAAGGCTCCGAAAAAATACGCCGTAAAAGAATGAAAATAGCTTCTCAACTCATGTTTTAAAATGGCGGTCATTCGCTGATATCCTCCTTTTCTCCGGGTTCTGTTCCCTCAGCGGCTGCATCCTCGCCCAGCGCTTTCCGGGCAATTTTCAGGGCCGCCTCTTTATTGGCGGTCTCCCCGTTTTCCTTTACGGTTCCGGACTCCTGATCCTCCGCCGTTTCCTCCGTCAGCTCAATGAACACATCCTCCAGATTGGCCTGTTTTAAGGACATCTCCAGCAGCACGGTATCCTGTTTTGCGAACGCGGTGAACACCGCCCGGGACATATCATAGATATTCTTCCGGTCTGTTTTAATATGCGCGGTTGTATACTGTTCCTCTTTTTCTGAAAACGTCAGCTCCGTCACGTGAGAAACTTTTCTCATAATTTCTCTGACAGTCTTCTGATCCGCGTCCGCGGTGATGGTGATCTCGTTGGGAGTCAGCAGCGGACTGGTCAGCTTCTCCGGATCCCCGA
>JAJQCU010000212.1:12608-14266 GCA_021202575.1 Lachnospiraceae bacterium | reverse complement strand
CACGCCATCAGCAGCCAGAACAGGATTTTCAGGGATATCACCTCGCCCCTCAGCCTCATTGCTTCCTCGCTGTTGTTTTCATCCAGCTCTTTTATGGCCTGTGCAGCTTCCCGCAGTATCCGCGCCGTGCTCTCGGCAGTCACGCCATTCTCATAACCTATTTCAAAGGCCTGAGCGTGGCGGAGTAAATCATCTGTAAGGTTCATCATCGCTCTCCTGTAATAAATTCTTTACGTTACTTCTGAATATTTTTGCCTCATACATATCATCGTATGTTCCCTTTGGCATAATGATAGTTTCACAGCCTTCCAGCCGTTTACTTACAGATTCCATATCTCCGGTCATATTGCAAAAAGCAATGTCCAATTTCTTGATAACTTCCAGCTCCTTTGCAACGTACGACAGATAGAGTTCATTTCCATTTTTCTTTGTCAGTTCAGACTCCAGAAGTTTTTCTGATATTAGCAGCATACTCACTGATCTGCACCTCCTTCCAGCAGTTCTGGCGTATCCCAAATGTTCCCGCAAACAGTCCAGATATCAATGTCTGACTCGTCCATTTCATCCGGCATTGATTTTCCAATCTCATGTATATACCAGCCAAACAATATCCACTCGACAACTGCCCGTGTAACATCTTCCGGGCGCTTATCATCCCACCGGCCTTCCAAAATATCGCCCTCGAATATCTTTCTGCCGTTCTCATCAGTCAGCCCCGTGTACTGGCAAACGGTGGAAGGGTCTACAGGTACCGCACACAATTTCCAGTTCTTTTCGCCATCCCAAACAATTTTGTCAATAAAGCTGCCGCTCGGAACATCAATGTATCCGCCATGTACCCATTCTCCCGTCTCGAGACTCTTTCCTCTAAACAATATTTCTCTGCTCATTTTTCCGCTTCCTATGAAATCCAAGCTTCCTGCGGCAATGCATCTGTGTATCTCCTAAACTCAACCGATGCTTTTGAATATTCATCCCACTTTCCTGTTAACTGTGCCTCTTCGTAAAGGCGTTCAATTTCTTTGACAGTTTGAAGGTAATTCGTATTCTGGTTTTTTAAGATATCAATTGCCGCTTTTATGCTGTCGTATCTGTACCTCAGCCCTATATACGCCTGATAAATTCTCAGGCATTGCGCTGTGGCTATAATCAGATCATCTTTTGTCATTCTCTTTAATTTTTCTTTTGCGCCGTCCTGGGCGAAGTCTTTATACCCGATTCCAAAATAATCTCCCTCGTAAGAGTCCCAGCCCAATAAATCACCATCAGTCACAGCTGCGAACAGGATATCAAAGCATTTCGGCACCCAGCACTCTTCTAAATCCTGCTGCATTCTTTCACATTCAGCGGACAGATCCGCGAACATCATCTTAAACTCGTATGCTTCATCCTCGTCTCCGTCCAGGGCGTTCAGCAAGGAATCTTCCCCGTCATCGGAAACTGTGTACCAGTAAACCTCTTCGCACGCTTCCTGAATTTCCCACAAGTCCTGCTGGATCTGGTCTAAATTCAGGTCTTTTGCTATGGGCTTTTTATATCTTAATTGCCTGGCCTTTTGCCGTTTAAGCTCTTCCGCGTCAATCATTCATTCACTACCTCCGTCCATTTTTGGTGGTTCTGGTAATGGCATCCATGCAACCACATCTGACATTTCCGCC
>JAJQCU010000212.1:6505-12508 GCA_021202575.1 Lachnospiraceae bacterium | reverse complement strand
CCTGTCGTTCCCTTGCTATCTGCTTTTGCCACAATGCATTCTTCAAATTTCTCGGGCAACCGCTCAATGCATGGAATCCACTTCCTCACCGGCTCCACGTCTACGGCTGGTATATGATTTAAAATACTGATAAATGCGGCCTGTGATACTTTGTCCAAATTCCACGACAAATCTTCATTCTTTTCAATGCGTTCAATCAGCACATCCGCATCTATGTATTTTTTCATTCGCTACCTCCATCCCTGTGCTTTGACCAGTCTATTCCATCCCACGAATTTCCAATATCTGCGTCATTAACAAACGTCTCTGAAAAATAACCTATAATTGCAATGGCGGTTCCAATGACTGATATAGCAATCATAATAATCAGCAATATTTTCATTCGCTACCTCCGTCCATTTTTGGCGGCTCCGGTAAAGGCATCCATGCAAAGCACTTTACATCTGCCCCGCTCATTGACCAGCTTCCATTGAACTGATATCCAACACCATAAGTCTGATACATGCGGTTGTATTCTCCGTATCTAAAATATTCGTACCAAACAAGGACGGTTTTTCCGCGCTCCGGCAACCTCTCACTACACAGGATCCACTTTCTCACTGGCTCCACGTCTGCGGCAGGCATTTCAATTACTTCCTTGATAGCTGTTGTCAGTAATTCGCCTTTAGTGAGCCTATGAATGACTGTGAGTTCTCTAAGCCTTTTAAGGAGCTCATCCGCATCTATATATTTAGCCATTCGCTACCTCCGTCCATTTTGCACCCGCATTTTGGACACCTTTCATAATCAGAATACCCATGCATACCACACTCAGAGCAATAATGTGTCGGGCTTTTCGTGCACGCTACTCTCATCCCAAGATTTATCCAGTGTCCATGTCTCACCGGCTCCACATCTGCAGCGGGCATTTCGTTAAGCGTTTCTTTTATCTGGTCAAGCGAAAACGACATCGGGAAACTATCATTGATTGGCTCCCAATTTTGTTTTAAGTATTCCATCAGTGCATCCGCGTCTATGTATTTATGCATCATCCTCGCCTCCTTCATCTGCATATCTTGGACATTCATCGCTTTCGGGATCCCCGCCAAGACATTCACCCTCATCACTGTCAAGAAAAGGACAATGCCAGCATTTAAAACTCTTGTATGCGTCATTTCTGGTCATCTTCTCCGCTCCCTTCTATCCGCCAATCTCATCAATTGCATCATTCCATCCTCTGCAATAATCCGGTATGCTATCCTGTTTGTTGTATCGCTTTGGCACGTGGCACAGTGGGCATTTATCCACAGGCCTAACCACAGTATTAATCCCCTTACCCGTAATACAGCAGCGATTATTTTTCTCCAGTTTACACATGCCGCATGATGACGGCATTTCATCCAGTACTAAAACAGCCTTGCTCATGCCCTCACTCTCCCCTCGATTCTGTCAATCACATCGGCAGCAGTCAACCATCCCGCGACGCTTCCGGATGTATGTATAGCCGTGCTCCTTCAGATAGGCTTCCAACTTGTCCAGTTCGCTCATGCCTTGTCCTCCTTTACCCGGCAGATATATTGCATATCCATTCTGCATTCACAGCCGTGCTCCTTTGTATAATCGTTTGCTATTTTTATAGCTAATTGATTGGTTTCATCCCATGTATAGCCCCACATTTTTTTAGAGGCTATTTTATCCATGGATACAGACTCAAAAACCTCATACCAATATCCCTCCTCAACCTCCACAGGCTTCGGCGCTTTCTTTGCGGCTTCGTAGGCGGTGATTTTATTGATTATTTCGCCAATCTCATAATCGCTGTAAATTACTTGAGATGCCTCACATATGTAGACGCCGAACACCTCATGATATTGTCTTTCCGATGCCATGCGCAGCCACTCCAGCAATTCCGCCGCGCACATCTCAGTTTTTGGATTGGCTAAATCATTGGCTTCGATTGGTTTTTCATCATGCTCAATCAGGTCGGAAAATTCGGTGATTTTTAAATTTCCTTCATGCTCTCTGAAATTTTTATCTGTCGCGTAAAAATCATCATCGCCATACGACACAGTTATGTTTGGATTTATGTAAAAACACGTTTTCTCTTTATATCTGGCATAAGCATGTATTTTTACTGCGTCTGACACATCATATTTCAGATCTTCCAGATGTTTCAACAGTGTCCTCGCATCCTGCTCACGTGGGCAGTGGATTACCATTCCCGGAGTAATTTCTTTAAATTTCATTCTGCGTCCTCCTAAAATATCCCACGCTTTACAACAGTTACATTCGTTTGTGGCTTGACCGTAGTCTCGTTATTGATTACAGTTTGTGGCATTGGCTGAACATTGTTTTCAACCAGTTTACACGACTTGAATTTATATTCTTCCTGTTTCTCATACCAACACGTTCCGCGCCTTAGTCCGTTTTCGATGTTATCAGCATACCGCCCGACAAGCCTATTGCGCATGACCGTTTCATACTCGCATGATGGGCACTTTTCTACCAAACAGTCTTCAAAGTTTCTGTACGGGCATTTCATTTTGCGTCCTCCTTTGCTTTTATAGTGTCAGCCCCATTGTTCAGCCATCGCCCTGGCTATCCCCAGGAAAGTCTTGCTCCTGTTTTTCGCCCGTTCCGGTCCAGGCGACATTTTCCAAATTCTTTGCTCTCTCCCGTCAACTATATTCGTAGGTTGCAAGAGCGGTAGATTTTTGAGCCATAAACACGTTTTCTTCGTTTCCCCATGTCCAAATTGCCAAGGTTGAATGATCTGGTCAGGTTTTCTGAATTTCGTTGACATTATCCCGACAGGATTTTCTATTGCTATTCGGTCACAATCAGCGTTCACAAAAATCATAAAAAAATCAATACCCTGTTGCTGTCTCCCGTCTTTTATTTTTTCTTCAAAGTATCGCGCTCCAGAAACAGCTAAATGCGTGCATGGTGGAAATGCTATTATCATGTCCCACGGCATTTTTAAAAGCTGTGTAGCGTCACATTGCAAATGCCATTCTGGATGTCCACCGGAACATGGCTCTATATCACAGCTATACGCTTCATGCCCTTTCGCCCTAAATGCCTTGCATACTTCCTGCGATTCTTCACAGGCTACAAGCACCCTCATTCTTTCCTCTCCATTTCCGCCGCTTCCCGGTCATCTCTCCCAGCCGCACACAGCGCCATAGTCGCAACTCCAACCACTGCCCCAATTATCAGCCCCGCTACGAAGCATAATACATAGCCCATGTCATTCCTCCATGAAATCAAAAACGTTTCCTTCTCACCGTGATATGCTTTTTATAAAAAGCATTGTCAACCTCTTTTATGATCTCCCATTCAGCTGAGGATTTATAAAAACTGCACTTTCCCTCATCCAGACAGTATTTTTGATTCAGTGCTGCGCAAATACTATCGGATTTTGAAAATATACACGGGTGCGCCTTTCCCATGCCTCCCACTATTCATCACCTCTTTCAAGGATCCATTTGATTTCCAGTACCAGCCACACCAGCACGCCGGTGATGGCAAATAATTTGAAAAATATAATCATGCCCCCTCCCTTGCTACTTTCCGTTTAGAAAGGCATCGCATTCATCATCATCTGGCCCATATGCCTCATTTGGTACAGGCCACCATGCTGTAACCCATAGTTCAAGGATTTCGATTGTTTTTTTATTGAGATCTGCTGATTTGCAGTAATAGTTATTATATCTTTCAAAGGTATATTCCTCGTAACTATGGCCCGTATCCCACCAAATATTGAATTTTCCTTGTTTAGTGAAACTTCCATTTACGTAATTTCTCTCGATATCTTTATGTGATATTTTTTCCATGTTTTTTGCGTTGAAAGTCTCTTTATGCCCAACAACCGTAGCAACAATATCTTGAACTAACGGTGGAAATGTTGAGATATTATCCGGATCTATTGGAATCCATTCAGCTTTTATTTTCACTTGCCAGCCCTCCTTCGTCTCTAATCTATTTACCTCTTATCATCGTCGCCGAAGACTAACCCAATCACTGTCAGTACCAGCCAGACCAGAATCCCGGTGATGGCGAATAATTTGAAAAAAATAATCATGCCCCCTCCTTTGCTGCTTTCCGGCAGCGTGCATTCCGTAATTCGCTGCCAAAATCGCAGTTTATTTCATATACAGCTCATGCGTGCCTTCGATCAAGGCCATCTCTTCCGCGTCATACTTAAAGCCGAAAGCTATATCCAGTGCCACAAGCATTTCCCTGTGTGCGCCAGCGGCTTCCTTGTTATATTCCGCGCCGTAACCCCATAGCCGCGTTGATGAGGACTGGTTGTCTTTTAACGCTTCGCTGGCACAGATCAGCATCTTTTTGTAAATCCCCAGGCCTTCCTCTTTCTCTTTTATTATTTCCCTGTCCTCTTCTTTTAAGGACCAGTATTCTTCATCCCACAGGGCTTTTGACAGGAAAGAATTCACATGCCTTACACTTACGCCTGCCCCGGCGCAGTATAGTGACCTACAGCACCTGCGGAGGGAGTCGTCCATGTCTTCCAGCTTCATCCTGCTGATTTTCCCGCTGTCAATGGCTTCCCAGAGTGCCCGTGTCCGGTCTTCCGTCATCCGATCCATGAGCTTTCTCATCTCTTTGATCCTGCGCTTTTCTTCCTTCTCCTTCTTTGCCGCCTCAGATACTTCCGCTTCTTTTTTCTCCGCCTTTTTCAGCACAAACAGCACCCACGTATTTGAGGCGTATACAGCGCCGTCCATCTTGGAAGCGTCAATCTTTTCGGGGATTGGCTGGTTTAAGTCAAACCTGGCTACCCTTTCCCACTTATCTGACCATATCTGGTTTTCTGTCCCCTTCGGCGCCCGGCTGACTCCCGCCGCCTCCAGCTGAAACTCAATCGCCTCCCGGGCCTTATCCCTCTTTTCCTGCTCTACTTCGTCTTGGATCCGGCTCCTCAGGTCCTTTGGGCTGAATGCTTTATCCAGTAATTCCTCTCTCTTTTTAATATCCTTGACTTTCTCCAGCTCAATGAAATCACTGAGGTCCATCTGCCAGCCCTTTTCCCCGCTGGTGGCCGCCTTTACCTTCTCCCTGTCCAGCTTCGCGATTGCCAGGCGGTGGTAAACTGTGGTCTTGGAAAAGCCGGTCTTCTCCGCGATTTCATTTACCGTGCTGCCCAGGTCTAAGACCATCTGGAAGCTCTCCGCCTGCTCCAGCGGTGTCAGGTCATTACGCTGCATATTCTCTTCCAGCATGATCAGCTGTTGCTCCTGCTCGCTGACATCCATTGCTATTCGGCATGGCACCTGCTTCAACCCCGCCAGCTTCGCCGCAGCCAGCCTCCTGTGACCAATCAGGACTGTATAATAATATCCTGTGCCATTTTCATCCTGTGGAATAACAGTCAGGTTCTGCATGACTCCATTTTTCTTGATGGACTCTGCCAGCTCCGTCAGGTCACCCAGGTCTTTCCTCGGGTTGTCCGGGTGCGGACGAAGCCTCTCAACATCACTGTCTGTTGTAAAATTTGTGGTTAGCATTCTGTTTCTCCTTACTCCAACATTTTCTCCAATGCTGCATAGTCAGTGCTGCTTTGTTCGTGGTTCAGGAAATCATTCCTCGCTCTCGGCTGCTGCCCCGGCACATAATTAGCATCCAGGTAATCAACATAACCGGAGTTGAAAAATGTGCTCCCGTTCTGGGGATGGCGCCAGCTGTCCTTTGATAGCTCTGTTTTATAACGGTCAATGGCCCGCACCATTTCATCGCGTCCAATCTTCAACAGCTGCAGTTTTGCTTTCTCCGAAACCCTGGCCTTGCCCTTTTTCGAAGGATACAGAATCCATAATTCCTCGAACAGTGCAAGCGCGTCAGCCTTGCACATAGTATTTATACTTTTATTTACTTTATTTTCCTTTACTTTAGGGGGTTTTTCCGTGGAAAAACCTGTGTTTTTCTCAGAATAATCAGGGTTTTTCTCAGAATAATCAGGGTTTTTCACGACCTTAATAAAAGGCTGCGTTTCTTCCGGTTCCA
>JAJQCU010000212.1:0-6495 GCA_021202575.1 Lachnospiraceae bacterium | reverse complement strand
TTTTGAGCCCCGTGATTTCACGGCCTCCTGAAATCGCCTCTGTATTCCGAGGGAGGTGATGATAGTGTCCGACTGAAAAAGTGTGCTGTCCAGTAGTGACCGTTCCAGCAAGAATTTCATTACCTGCATTACCTTTTCGCTGCTCATGTGCAGCTCATCATGGATGAGGTCTATATAGTCTTCATCCATCTGAATGTAATAGCCGTTTTTATATGTTTCACAGATCAGATATAAATACAGTTCTATTCCATCTGCGCCGTAACGGCTCTTTAAAATCCTGATTTTTTTATCCGAGAAAAAGTTCACATCAAAAGGAAAATAATCGAGTCCTGCTTTTCTCGGCCTTGCCATTATCTTTCTCCGTTCCGATCAACATTCGGATTCCCGGATCCTCAGTTGAACGGAAGCTCCTCGTCAATATCATCCGGAATTGACATAAAGCCATCCAGATCATTATCTGCGGTGCTCCGTGCCGTGCTTTCGCCAACATAGCCGCCCTGGCCGCCGGATGTGCCCTTGCTTTCTGCAAACTCCATTTCATCCACCATTATCTGGATACTGTAAACAGCCTCGCCGTTTCTGTTGGTGTAATTGTTATTCTGCAGGCGGCCGGTTATCAGCATCTTGATTCCCTTGTGCAGATACTTCTCCACAAATTCTGCCTGTTTCCCAAAAGCTGTGCAGTTGAAGAAATCCGCGTCCGGCTCTCCCTGGCGCTTAAACCGCCTGTCTACCGCGACAGAAAACCGCGCTACCGTGGTAGGATTGGCCCCCTGGGAATACCTAACCTCCGGCTCCCGCGTCAGGCGTCCCATAAGAATTACTTTATTGATAAGTCATCACCTCCTTACAAATAGCTTTTCCCATACCGTGCCCGGAATTCTTCCCGGGTGCCGTATGTTTCTTCCCATACCTTCTGGGCTGTCTGCTTCAGCAGCAGGTCCGTTTCACGGTTGCGGTGTACGGCATTCTTTCCGTTCCTGTGGCACCGCTCGCCGCAAAGCTTCACTACCAGGCCGTCTTCGTCAGACAGCCTCCGGTTCGGCCCTCCCAGGATATGGTGTACCTCCAGCGGATCCCCGCTGCCGTTCCTGCCGCACAGGTAACAGCAGTCAGCGCCGTCTATAATGCTTCTCATAACTGTCCATCATCTCCTGTAATTCGTTCGGGGTAAGGGTCTCAATCCCCAGCTCCTTTGCCTCAGATATTGCGCCCTCAATCAGGGCTGACATCTCTTTGGTATCGTAATCATGGGATCCGCGTAACATCATGTATGTACGGTACATTTTCCCGTCCCTCCCAGCCTTGACCTCAGAGGTAGGCTTGATATGGTACGTCTCAGCTTCGTCTGCGCGGTTTGCAGCCGTTTCTGTATCCGGTATGACCAAATATACAGCCTTCCCGTCAATCAGTTCAATCTGGCCGTATTTCCGCAGCATATCATTGTGTATTGACGCCATAGACCTTCCCAGCTCCCCCGCCACCCTCGTGCACAGCACCCAGTAATATGAATTTGCGTCCAGAGAACGCTTCTTCCTGTACTGCTTCAGTTCAACAGATAATACCTTATCTGACATCTGCTCCACATCAGCCGGCGCGGCGTCAAGGAGGAAGCTGGCCATAGTCTTGCGCGTTTTATAATCGACAGCAATGTCCTTAATCATGCCGGTTGTCCTCATGGCCTCACCTCCTTACACAAACGGAAGGCCCTCATAATCATCCGGTATATCCGCAGGAGGCGGAGGCTGCTGCTTTGTCGGTTTGTCCTTCAGTGCGTTCAGCAGCCTCTGGCAATGCTCAACTGTAACCTTGCGTATATCGTCTATATTCTTTTTTGCAAGATAATTATCCAGCAGCATTCCGGTCCTTTCCGCCTCGGAAGATAGTGCGATCAGCATTTCCTCCGGTGCCGGGGCGTTCGGGTCCATCTGTTTTGCCGTCCCGGCCTTATTACCCTTTCCTTTCCCCTTGTTTTCCTCTTCCGCCAGGGCGCTGTATTTTGTCCGGCCTTCCGCCCAGTAAATATCCGCGCCAATCCCAAGCATTTTACAGGAAACGGAAATAGCGTCAGTCAAAGCCATCTTATAGCATTCGTCCGAAACATATACGCCGGACCTTTCCTTTGTGGCCAGGCGGGAACCGCCAGTCCCGAAGATAGGGTCTGACCATTCCCCATCGACCTTTACATACAGGTTGATCTCAACAAATGCCGCAACCTCATCCCCAACTGTTTCCGTCCACCGCGCTGTCTGCTCAACCTTCCAGCCAACGCCGCAGGGGCCGAATTCCTCCGTCAGGCGCTGGATCCGCCACATGGGGTTGATATCCGTAAATCCTTTTGTGCGCCCGGCCTGTATGGGGCGCTGGGCCTCTTTGGGGACCTCCCGTGACCGGTTATAAATACCCATCTTTTCCATCATCTGATCCTCAGGCTTTCCGTCTGCCGTGTAGTCCCCCACTCCTGCGGGCCATTATCCTTGATGTACTGTAGCGCGGCCTTCCGGCTCAGCTCCGGCTCCTTCTGGACATAAAACTCACGCGGCACCAGCTTCTCGTCCAGGATGTCCAGCGAGGGGGCATTCTTCTGGATATTGAAGCTGAATAATTCCGTTTTAAACTTCCTCTTGTTGGTCGCCACCATGCAGTTTTCAAGGCTGCGCTTCATCCTGTCAATGTTATTCTCGATGTTCTTCTTTTTGGCGGCCATGCGGTCCATCTCGGTTTTAAAGGCTTCCGCCTCACCTTCCAATGTGCGGATAATCTTTGCGTATGAATCCGCTTTCTCCTCAATCTCATAATCCAGGCCTTCCAGCGTATCCATAACCGCCTGCTGGTCAATATCCGGGTCTTCCATCATGTCCAGCAAAGCCTTCCACTGGCCCGTCAGCTCGTAAAGTGCAGCCATACTCAATCTCCTTCCTGTTTGTCTCTTCCCGTTGGTATGCCTTATGTTCCCTCTCCTGGCAGGTGCACGTCTCGCCGGGGTCCAGGTTGGCGCCACACACCGGGCAAGTATGAAAATAACTCATATTATTGTCCCTCCTTGATCTAGTAATACATATACGCCCCAACCACAGCCCCGTCATTGATGTCAAAGGTCATACCGTATACATACATATTCATGATCTCCTCGATTGTCAGGTTGCTTAAAGTTTCCATTGCGTTTTTCTCCTTTCTGTTGTAAGATACTAATGGTTATTTTTCTGTGCCCCGGACCAGTCTCCCAAACTGCCAGGGCACTTTCCTTTTACTGTTCCATCTGCTGGCACAGCTTTTGATTCTGTCCCCACATTCTCCATCCGTGCCAGTATTTCTTCGATACTCATTCGCCCCTCCTTTCATACGGTTTCCAGGGTATTACCAATAATGTTCATGGCCTCCCTCATCCGGGACTGGTACGCTTCCAGCCGGTCAATCCTGTCCCTGCAGATGCCGGACCGGACGCTGCTTTCTGACAGCTCCGTCTCAATCGTACCGGCGAATCGGTAGCCCTGGTTGACCAGCTTCTCTACCTTGGCTTTGCCGGTTGCGGTGGAATTGTCAATGATCAGGATCTGCGGCGCCGTGTCATATTCTTTTTGCTTTGGCTCCTGAAGCATAACGTATTTATTCATGTGCCCTCCTTTCATATTCCGTTCGCGATGTCCCCGACGCCCTCAATGGCAGCGAACCGGTTTGCATTGATAAAATATGTCCAGTTCTTTCTCCCAGTTTCCGGGTTCACGCTGGTCATGATCCCATAGCCCCAGGGGAAAACACCCTGCTGCAATCCCTTTTCCACAGTGGTGTGGTTCATTCTAAGCAGCTTTGCGGCGTCTGTAACTCGAAGACGCGGGATGACACCATTCCGGACTTCTATGTGTGGGAGAATATTGACCGCCGTTTCATCCTGTTCAAAGTAATCAGGGGCGAGTCCGAGCGACACTGCAATGTCACGCTGCACTTTCTCCGGCGGGATCTGCTGGTCAGACAAATACTGGCTGATCGACCCTTTGCTCTTCCCGGTCAGGCTGGCTACCTTTGCCTGATTGATCTGTAATTCCTGCATAGCCCGTTTCAGTTTCTCGCTGAATTTCATTCCGGTGCTCCTCCCTTCATACCCTGTTTATGATGTCCCGGATCATGGCCATCCCGCTGTCACATGTGACGTTGATCCTTCTGAAACAGCTGTTCTTATACACTGCTGTTACCCATTCTCCCTGTAAATCAAGTTCATAATGCAGCGAGACCATATCCTCATTCTTTCTGGTCGCCTGCAGGGCTGCGCACAGCAGGTCGCATATCTTCTGTTTGTCTTCCACACCCGGCTTTCTTCTTTCATCCGGGTTCAGCTCGACCCTCATTCCCGGTTCCAGTAATACCTCCATCTAAACTGCCTCCTTTCCCGTCACTCGGCAGAGCCGAGATAACGTATTGTCCGTGTGCCGACTTCAAACAGAGGGCACGTCTCCCCCATTCCGGGGTTCTTTTTCCGTCCCTTGCTGACCAGCAGCTCCTGCCACAAGCATGATACCCTGGCTAAAGCCTGCACTATATCCAGCTTTTTCTGCATCACAGGCCAGATCGAGAAGCATATCGCAGATATCTTCATACACATTCTTTCCTAACCTTTGAACCATGTCCTCACGGAATTATTTATAAATCTCATTTTCAACAGCACTCTGTCTGAAATATGAAGCCTGCTCACGCCAAGCACCATAGGCAGCATTCACGGTTGTATTGTATATTTTATTCATCCCATTGCCTCTCTTCTCCCATCCAGATAACCGCACTTATACGCATATCGGAACATATCCTCTTGTATTGCAACCAAGTATTCTTCAAAATAATTATGCATACCTTTGTAACTGTCTCTTACTGCTTTTGAAGCACTTGGCTCATTTTCCAAATATTTTGAATATATCTTCTGAAAGAATTCCTCATTTGGAAAAATTTTCAAATCAATCTCATCCATCTTCTTCATCGTCCTTCCTTATTTCAATTTATATACCCCTGTTCTTCTGCGATTTTTCTGGCAAGAGCGTTTTCATCAGCCTCTTTCCTTAACCCGTCAACCCCATTTGACGGATACCATGCTTCAATGTCATGCATAGCCATGTCATAGTTTTTCTTCGGTGTGGTTCTGTACGGATCACCGAGATGTCCTTTTCTCTGAGTCTCCGTATAACAACGCCGGCAGAACAGGCTGACATATTTCTGGATATTTACTCTGTCGCTCATGGTTCTGTCATCGCGTCTGCGCGGAATGTTGAGAAGGGAATAAACCCTCGTATTGACGGCGCTTCTGATGTTCTGCTGCTGAGAAAAATTGATTTCTTCATTCTCTTTGATGTCAGTGATTTCCTGTTTAATTACAGTTACAGAATCTTCAACTGAGTTCATTTTGACGGACATAAGTCTTACATCTTTCTGTAAATCTCCTACAGTATTGGCTAATCCGTTTACAGTTTCTGCATTCTGCCCCATAAGGTTGATTAAATCCTGCATACTGTAATTTTCTCTTGTTTCAATCATAAAAGCTCCTTTCTCTTTGGCTTTGTAATATTTTCCTGCATCTGATAAACCCATGCTTCTAAAGCATTAAGTCCACTAATAAAACCATTTCTTTCTCTGTCTGGTATTTCATCAACATGCTCAGTCAACCAAACATAGCCGCCGTACCGCTCAATAAAATTTGCAATTCCAGCATTAAAGGCAAGGGCAGTTGTTCTCAAATGTTCTGTTTCCTGATTTTGTGCTGACTCCTTTTCCTTCAAAAGTGCTTGCCGTTCTGCATCCGCTTTTTGCCATTTCTCAGCCATACGGTGATACTCGGTGTTTAACTGCCTTGCTTCGCGTTTCGCACTCTCATAATCATCTGGAACAACTTGTACTTCTCTGACAACCGTTTTTGTTTCTGGTGGTCGGTTGCGTAGCCGTTCGTTTTCGGCTTTCTGGCGATTGAGTTCGGCTTTGATCTGCTGATACACTTTGTTGGTGGAAAGCTTGCCTTCGTCCCAATTTGCGAAGTCTTCAGCGGAGATAAGATCGCGGTTGTCTACAATGGCTTTTTCGTGTTCATACTGCTTGCCGGAACCTATACCAAGTTTTTCGGCGACAACATCATTTGGTCGAGTGACCTCTGGGAAAATTTTCTCAGAAGTTAAATCTGTCCGTGTTCCCTGTCGCTCTTTTGCCTTCTCCCGTTCAATCCGCTCAAGTCGCCGCCCGTATTCAACCCGTTCAGCTTTGGAAAACTCTTTTCTGACTTCATTCTCTGAAATCTCTACATTCAGCTTTTCTTCCTCAGTCAGCGTTTTCCATGTCCTTACTTCCACCTGTGGATATCCAAGCTGTTTCATAGCCCTGATCCGCCGTTCTCCCGCCAGAAGTGTGAAGGTTCCATTTTCTTCCGGTATCACAACAGGTGGATTAATAAGACCATTCTCTTTGATGTCCTGCGCCAGCTCTGAGATGTCTCCGAAATCTTTTCTGATCCGATCTTTTACGATGATC
>JAJQCU010000387.1 GCA_021202575.1 Lachnospiraceae bacterium | reverse complement strand
GTATAAATCCAGCGCCTTTGCCCGGTCCCTGGCTCCGATGGCGTCCACCATATCAAAAATCCGTCCGGTGATTCTGGGCGGGCACACCGCCTCCACATCCTCCATGGTAATACAGTCTCTGTCCATCGTATAGCAGAAAAGCTTCTCCAGCTCCAGGCGGATGGTGGTCATATCGCCGCCGGTACGCTCCAGAAGCTGGCTGAGAGTGTTCGCCGATATCTTTTTATTTTCCTTTTTGATCAGGCCAAGCACCCATTTTTTCAGAGTTGCCTCATCCTGAGCGGCAAGCTCCACGCATTTGCCGAATTTATCGGCGGCCTTAAACAGCTTACTCCGCTTATCGCAGTCGCTGTCCACCAGCACCCAGACCGTGGTGGGACAGGGCTCAGACAGATATCCCGCCAGCTCATCGCCGCCGCTTTTCAGAATGCCGGTGTCCTCCAGCACAATGATCCTGCGCTCAGCCAGAAAGGGCATGGTCTCCGCCAGATCGATCAGCCCCGCCAGGTCATAGTCCTTCCCTCTCGCGCAGGTATAATTCATGCTGTCGCCGCCGTCCAGGAGCGCCTCCACCAGCCTGTCTCTGTACTGCTTCCTCAGATAATCCTCCTTGCCGTAAAGCACATATATCTGAGAAAAGCTTTTTGTCCTGATATCCTCCAAAATCCGTTTCATGGGAAATCCTTTTCATCCGGGGTATTTCGACAGCCCCCTCTTTCTCCATATCCAAATCTGTTCGTATTGTACTTCACCGGGCCTCTTTTTTCAATGCGTAATTTCCAGAAGCTGTCATTCCGTAATTTCCTGAAGCTGTCTTTCCCTCCATTCCAGACTTGCCATTCACGGTTCTCCTCTTCGGGCGCCGCCCGCATAAGCAATCCCGGCGCTGAGGATTTTGATCTGCGCCTTCAGGAAAATATTCTTCGCAAAATATCGAGTTATTTTGAAAACATTGTACTAATCTTACGGGGTTAAGATTGCTCAAGCATGGATGTCTATGCTGCGCTTTGATCGACCAGAAAGCATTTTATCACAGCTTCCCCCTCAGCGTCCACCCTCACCTCCACCGCTCCCTGCAGCGCCGTGTGGTAAATTTCCGTTCCCACCGCGGCCAGCCTCTCCAGCGTATCGGCATGGGGATGTCCATAGGAATTATTTTCCCCATAGGAAAGCACAGTATACTGAGGGCGCAGGGCTTCAAGGAAAATTTCTCCCGAGGAATATCTGGACCCGTGATGGGCCGCTTTCAGTATCAGAAGCGGCTCCTCGGAAAGTATCTCGTATTCCTCGATCAGGCTCTCCTCCACCTCCGCTGAAATATCCCCGGTGCTCAGAAGCCGTCTCCCCGAATATTCCCACAAAAGCACCATGGACAGGTCATTTTCATCCCCGATGGCCTCCGCGGCCGGGGCAAGGACGCTGACCTTCACATCCTGAAGCTCAAGAGTTTGCCCGGCGCTGACCGTGGCCAGTGAAATTCCCTGCGCGGCCGCCAGGCTCAGAAGCTCATCGAAGCCGCCGCCCTCGTAGGCCGCCTCCGCCTCCGGCAGAATAATCATATTGATGGCAACGCCGCTGTCTCCATAGTCCTCCAGCCACTGTACAATCCCGTTCACATGGTCGCTGTCCGCATGGCTCAAAAAAACGCCGTCCACCTCACTGATTCCACAGTATTTCAGATAAGGCAGCAGGATATCCTCCGCCACCGCGGACAGGGAGCTGCTGCCGCAGTCCGTTATATACACCTGCCCGCCGGCCTGAAGCACCATACAGTCCCCCTGTCCCACGCTCAGATAAGCCGCAAGGAAATCCGGAGAGGTTCTGAAAGTCAGAATACCCACCGCGGCGCAGACAGTAAATACGCTGATCACAGGCAGTATGATATTCCAGTTAAAATGAACTGCTTTCTCCCACAATACCGACAGCTTTTTCGCAGCGCTTTGAGGCAGCGGGCGTCCATTTTTCTCACGAGTCCGCATAGAGAGCAACTTCTTCTTCACGGCGCTTTGAGGCAGCGGACCTCCCTTTTTCTCACGGATCCACATAGAGCGCAGCCGCTTATTCACAGCGTTTTGAGGCAGCAGGTATCCCTTTGTCTCACAAATCCTCATAGAGAGCTGCTGCTTCATCCATCCATTTTCAGCCTGTGCCGCGCAAAGCAGGCAGAAAAGCCCCATCAGGCCATAATAAACATAAATCCGCCACAGATCCGGCCTGCCCGTGATCAGGCTGTGCCCCGGCAGCCTGACCGCAAAACCGCAAAGGGCAAAAAACAGATCCAGAATCCTCTCACAGCCCCAGACCGCCCAGCGGGCCATCCCTCCAATGGGACAGCACAAAACCCCCAGCCCCAGACCGATCAGCAGAGGCATCAGCGGCAGGATCATGACATTCAGCAAAAGGCTGTAGGGCGCCCATGTATAGTAATAATAAATCTGAATCGGCAGCGTCATGATCAGGACTCCCAGCCCCGCGCCAAAGACCTTCATCCCCTGCTCCATCCATCTGCCGCGCCCCTCCGCCAGCCGTTTCAGCAGAGGAACCACGAAAGCCATGCCCGCCACCGCGCCGTAGGAATAGAGAAAACCGCTGTAAAAAAGATACAGCGGCTGCTCCATCAAAAGCAGCACCGCCGACACCGCCATTCCGGTCCGCATATCATAGATTCGCCCCCAGAATACCGCCAGCATCTGCAGCAGAAACATGCAGATCGCCCGGACCGTGGCCGCCGCCAGGCCGATCAGGCTTCCGTAAAGTAAAATCAGCAGGCCCCCGCAGACCGCCGACGCCTTCAAGGGAACTCCCGCCCTGCGCAGCAGCTGAAAGCAGCCCATTCCCAGCATACTGATATGCAGCCCAGAGATCGTCAGAATATGCAGGATGCCGCTCCCGGAAAACAGCTCCCTGACGTCGTCGTCCAGCTCCGTCTTCCCCCCCAGCAGCATCGCCTGCATGACGCCCATATATTTTTCTCCGAAAAAAAGCGCCAGCCTTTCTTTTAAAAACGTCCTGGCCCTTGCGGCCAGCTCCCTCAGCGGATGAGAATCGCCGTCCCGCCACAAAAGCGCGGGCGCGGTCAGATATCCCGGCCTTCCCTTCACATAATAATATCGGTACAGGTCAAACTGCCCCGGATTCTGCGCCTGTGAATAATACCGGAGGGTACCGCTCACCCACACTCTCTCCCCGGCGCGCAGCCCGGGATTATCTGTAAAATAACAGACAATCTCAGACCAGTCCTCGGAGGCTGCCCCGTCCACTCCATCCTTCAGGGAAACGTCCGACAGCGTGACCAGATATCTGACATAGCTGTCACTTTCTCTGACCTCCATATCAGAGACCCTGCCGCTCACATAAACAAACTGCCCGGCGTCGGCCAGCTGGCCGTATCCGGGCACAAAAACACAAAAATAAAGCCGCAATGCCAGCAAAAACAGCAGGCATATCACTACAAAAGGCCTTCTCATTATGTGCCCCCTTTGATAAAGATCAGGCACCCCTTATTATTCCGCGGTTCACAGCCGTCTTAAGATTGTCCGCGCCAATCCGTCACAGCCTTCAGGAACTGCCGGTCAATCACAGGATATTTTCCGACAGCTTCTCACTCCGTTTCCACATAACTCAGGTCTTTTGTAAATTCCGTATTCAGCGAGATATCCTCCCCGAATACCACATTTGAATCACCGTTGACAGAAAACTGTACCCGGCTGACATTTGACAGCTCGCAGAGGGTGTCCACGATTCCGTAAATCACCACCTCCGGTTCCACAGACGTACTGTAGGTCAGAAAGGTCTCATCCAGATTGACATAGCATACGTTATCCTTCACGAGCACGCTGACCACCTTCGTGTCCGCGGACAAAAGCGCGCCGACCTCCGTATTGGTGCTTGTGGGTCCCTTGATCAGCTCCTCCAGCACCAGCCTTTCCATCGCGATATTGGTATTGTAAGCCAGCGTCCGGTTGACCGCTTTCAGCGCCGTGCCGTCCTCATTGGCAAAATACAGGCGGATCGTGGTCTTCTCATAGGTGGAAATTTCCTCCCCGGAATTATCGATGAAGCTGTCCGCCGTCATCCTGCCCACCAGCTCCCCGTCGTTGTCCCTGATATCGCTGCCCTCCACCTGAATGGACACATAGGTGATGCTCTCAATCTGTGTCAGGCTGCGCACAATGGACGCCCTGGTCAGAATCTCCGTAATGGAATCCATCTGGCTGTACTCCCGGGACAGATTCAGCGCCACGCTGTCCTCGCCCACAGTCACATCCAGCACCTCTATTCCCTGGGAGAGCGGCGCCGTATATTCCATCTTAGCGGGCGCTGTGGAAAGCTGATTCAACACTTCATTCACCTGGGAGCCCACCGAGACGGATTCCAGATAATATTCCTCCTCCACGATCTTGGTTCCCTCCGCGCTGATGTAGGCCATCAGGATGGGAACCCCTGTCTTGTCCTCCCCGCCGCAGCCCGCGAATGAGACCACAAGCAGACTCAGAAGCAGCGGAAAAAACAGCATTTTTTTCATTCTTTTTTTTCTCATAAGCTCTCCTGACTGCCGGAATACTTCAACGGGATCTGCACAGTGAAGGTGGTTCCCTTCCCGGGCTCTGATTCCACCTGAATCGTTCCCCGATGCATCATCACAGCGCTCTTCGTGATGGCAAGGCCCAGGCCTGTGCCTCCGATCTCACGGGAGTGGGACTTATCCACCCGGTAGAAACGCTCATAAATATGAGGCAGATCCTGTTCCGGAATGCCGATGCCATTGTCCTCCACCTCCACGGTAAAGAACTGGTGATCCGCGTCCAGCCGCACCTTCACGCTGCCGTTCTCGCGGTTATACTTGATGGCGTTCTCCACCAGATTGGTGAGCGCCAGATTCATCTTGACCTCATCCACCTCCGCGGTCACCGGGCGGACGCATTCCAGCACCACCTCTATGTCCTTCTGGCGGGCCAGAGGCAGAAGCCTCTTTAAAATCAGCTCCAGCATGCTGTTGATATCTCTGGGCTCCACGTCCAGCTCCGCCGCCTTTTTGTCCATCTTGACCAAAGAAAGCAGGTCCGTGATGATCTTATTTTCCCGGTCAATCTCCGACGTCACGTCCCGGAAAAACTCCTGATACAGCTCCGTGGGGGCATCCGGCATGGCGGCGATGGAATCCGCCAGCACCTTCATACTGGTCATCGGCGTCTTCAGCTCATGACTTACGTTCTCCACAAACTCCTGCCGGGATTCATCTAAAAGCTTCATCCTGTCCAGCAGCTCCTCAAAGGCCGCTGAAATCTGGCTGGTCTCCACATAGCTGTTCTCCGGCTTAAACTCATCAAAAAACCCGTTCTTTACATTGCTGATGGAAACGCTGAGCCTTTTAAACGGCACCACCAGAAGGCCGGACAGCACAAAGGCCACCAGTACAATCGCCACCATGGACAGCGTCAGAAGAAGCACGGCCCGGTTCTGCAAAAGATCCAGAATGTCCATGATCGCGTCGTTGGAAATGCTGGTGAACATCACGCCGATCACCGTCTCCTGCGTCACCGTCTCATTACTCTCATTGATCACCTCCACCGTGCTTGTGATGGGAGTGATGATCTCAATAAAGCCGTTGACCCTGTCGTAATGAGACATGCTGGTGCCCTGAAAGCCCTTAACGACCTCCTCCGAGACCATATATTTTCCGATGCTGATGCCGTAGGTATCCTCCACCACCTTAAAGCTGGAGCTGATGATCATCACCCGGCCCTCGTAAATGCTCGAGAGCATATCCAGCTCCGCCTTGACCACGTCCGAATCCTGATTTTCCAGATAATTATAGGTCACCAGATGATTGGTCAGCACCTTCAGCTGATTCTGCACCATGGAGACGCGGCTCTCTATTGCCTCATTCTCATAATTCTGCATAATGCCGAAATACAAAATGAGCGACGGCATCAGGCCGACAATGATCATGATCAGGAAAATACAGACTCTCAGGCTGAAAAGGGATCTGAAAAAATGCCCGATGTGCTTAAAAAAACTCTTCATATTGCCATTCTCTTCATCATGCTACGCCTGCTTGCAGCGGTAGTAATATCCCACGCCCCATTTGGTGTGAATGTATCTGGGCTCGCTGGGGTTTGCCTCAATCTTTTCCCGCAGCCGCCTGACGTGTACGTCCACGGTACGCACATCTCCCGGATAGTCCGCGCCCCACACAAGCTTTAAGAGCTGTTCTCTGCTGTATATCTTGTTGGGATTGGAGACAAGGAGCTCTAAAAGCTCATATTCCTTGGCGGTCAGATTCATCTCCCGGTCCTGGATATAGCAGCGTCGTCCGTCTCTCTCCAGACGCAGATCGCCGTCCTCGATCAGGTTTTCCGGCCGGGCCGCCTCCTCCTTTTTGGACGCCCGCCGCATGATCGCCTTCATCCTGGCCTTCACCTCCAGAATATTGAAGGGTTTGGTAATGTAATCGTCGGCGCCGTACTCCAGCCCCAGAATTTTGTCCATGTCGTCGCCCTTGGCGGTCAGCATCAGCACCGGCACATCGGAGAATTCCCGGATCTGCTGGCAGACCTCAAAGCCGCCCATTTTGGGCAGCATCACATCCAGCAGAATCATGTCATAGTCCTTATTTTTCGCCATGGCAACCGCTTCCTCCCCGTCATAGGCGGCGTCCACCTCCATGCCCTCCTGCTCCAGGCTGAATCTGATTCCCTTTACGATCAGCTTCTCATCATCCACCACCAAAACCTTTTTCGCCATAATCCGCTCCTATTCTACATAGATACTTTCCTTTATCTTCTCAAACGTACTGTCGCCGATGCCGCTCACTTCCTTCAGCTCCTCGATGTCCGTGAAGCCGCCGTGCTCCTCCCGGTAGGATAAAATAGCCTGCGCCTTGCTCTCGCCGATGCCGCTCAGCGTACACAACTCCTCCAGCGTGGCGGTGTTCAGGTTGATCTGGCCCGCATGGGCGGCCTGCGTCTCCGTTGCCGCCGCTTCCCCGCTGCCGGTCTCCTCTCCCTGCGCCGGGATATAAAGCTGCATCTCATCTGTCAGGAGCTCCGCCAGGTTCACATAGCTTTTGTTGGCCTCCTCCGTAAATCCGCCCGCCGCCTCCACGGCGTCCACCTTTCTGGCTCCCTCGGGAAAATAATATACCCCCGGAGATACCACCTCGCCGCAGACAAACACGCAGATTTTGTTTTCCGTGCTTTCCTCTTTTGTCCCTGTCACAGAGTCTGAGCCTGCGCCCGAATTTCCGCCTTTCTCTTCTCCTGTATCCTGCCCCGGTTCCGAACCCTGAGCCGTTTCTGTACCCTGAGCTGTGCTGTTTCCGGCGGTGTTCTGCGAGGAACCGTCGTCACTGCCCTTCGCAGTCCCTTCCCCGGAGGCCTCCTCCTGCCCGGTATTCTGCAGGATGTCCTGCAGCTCCGGCGTATTTTTGCTGCCGCAGCCCGGCAAGAACAGGACAGCCGTTATCATCAGCAGTATCTGTATCCATTTTTTCCATGTATGCATAAAATCCCTTCCGGGATGGCCTGACTAATATTCTCTACTCCACCGCGTACTGCGCCTTCACCGCATCCTCCAGTGTCAGAAGCTCCGCCTCGATATTCTCTCCGTCCCAGACGTTGCTGAAGGTATTCTCCAGAAGCATCCAGAAGTTCCCGGCCGCCGGATTCTTGGGCAGGCAGGTGCTGCGCTCATACTCCCGGCTGAACACCTGCTCCAGCTCCGTGGTCTTTTCCACCTGGCTGTTGGCGGACACATGGCCGGTGTTGGCATACAGATCCGCCGCGTACTCACAGGTCAGAAACTTCGCGAAAGCGCTGGCCGCCTCCGCGTATTCCGTATAGCCGTTGACCACCACGGTCTGCGTCACCGCCAAAGCCGCGCCGGCCAGACTCCCGCTGGGATCCGGAATGACGCTGTAGCCATAGTCATACTCCATAGCGCCTTCCAAAGCCGCTTCCTCCAGCTGCAGGGCATGGTCCGTATCCATAATGGTAAAGAGAATTTTCCCCTCAACGAATTCCTCAAGGATGCTGTCCGCGTCCACCTCATCCGGGTCAATATAAAAGAATTCCGTCAGCTCCTGAAAAATCTCCAGACAGCTGATCGCCCCCTCCGTGTTGATATCCACATCAGAGCTGACCGAGCCGTCGACGATCATCTGCGCGCCCACAAAATAATAATTGTAAAATACGTCGTTCACATCCCATTTAAACAGAGATTCCACCGTCTCCGGCGCGTTATAATTATTGGCCAGAGCCAGCAAATCGTCCACCGTCTCCGGAATCAAATCCTCCACGGTAAGCGCCGACTCTTCCTCTGTTCCCCCGTTCTCAGACGTCTCCTGCTCCGCTTCCGCCTCGGCATACTCCTCCGTATCCCCGTCCTCATCTCCTGTAGCCGCGGTCTCCCCGTTGGCAATCTGCTGCAGGTAGGTCTCATTATAAACCAGGGTGCTGGTATCAAAATAGAAAGGGTAGCCGATGATTTTTTCCTCGTATGTCACTGCCGTCAGCGCCACCTGGGAAAACTGCTCCTCCATGCCGTCATCCGTCACCGGCACAGTCAGCCCCGCCAGATAGGCCTTCCCCAGAGAGGAATCGCTGATCACATAAATATCCGGATAGCCCGAACCGGCCACGGAAGCATTGTAGATGTCGTCCAGATATTCCGCGCTGTCCACCAGCACCGGCACGACAGTGACGCCCTCATGCCGCTTATTAAAATAGCTGGCGGCGTTATTATAATAACTCGTCATGGAGCTGTCCGTATACCAGAACCGCAGTGTGGCCGAGCCCACCTCCTCCTCTTCCTTCTCCACATACATGTCCAGATATGTGAACGCGCCGCAGCCGATGACAAGCAGCGCCAGAAGAATGGCAAATACTCTGTGTATTCCTTTGCTCATACCTGTTCCCTGCTCCATTCATCCAGCGCGGACTTAAGAATCACCATCATGTCGTCCACATCCTTTTCGCTGATCACAAGAGGCGGCACGAAGCGAAGCACATTGGCGCCCGCGTTGATCAGCACCAGCCCCTTTTGCAGGGTTTTGCGCAGAATACCGCTCACCGGGCAGTCAAAGACCAGCCCCCGCATCAGGCCCAGTCCTCTCTGTCCGGAAATAAAATCATATTCCCCGACCAGCTCTGAAAGTCTCTGTTCCAGATAGACGCCGACCCGGTTGACATTGTCCAGAACCCGCTTCTGCTCCATCAGCTCAAAGACAGAGCAGACCGCCCGGCAGGCCAGCGGATTGCCGCCGTAGGTAGAGCCATGGTCTCCCGCCGTCAGCGATTTCTCCGCCACCCGCTCCGTCATGGCAAAGGCGCCCACCGGCACGCCGCAGCCCAGAGCCTTTGCCATAGCAAGAATATCCGGCTTGATTCCATACCGCTCGTAGGCGTACATGGTACCGGTCCGGCCCATGCCGCACTGGATTTCATCCAGGATCAGCAGAATGTCCTTCTCATCACAAAGCTTCCTTATGCCCTGAATAAATTCCGGCGCAGCCGGGAAAATGCCTCCCTCGCCCTGCACGGTCTCCAGAATAATGGCGCAGGTCTTATCCGTCACTCGGGCCTTTACGCTGTCCAGATTATTATACTCCGCAAATTTAATATTGCCGATCAGCGGCTCAAAGGGCTCCCTGTAGTGAGCGTTGCCCGTCACGGAGAGCGCGCCCATGGTGCGCCCATGAAAGGAGTGCTCCATGGCGATAATCTCGTGATCCGTGTGTCCGTCCCTGGTGTAGGCGTACTTGCGGGCCGCCTTGATAGCGCCCTCCACGCTCTCCCCGCCGGAATTGGTGAAAAACACCCGGTCCAGGCCGGTATATTTCTTCACCAGCGCCGCCGCCCGGATGGCGGGTTCGTTATAAAAATAATTGGAGGTGTGAATCAGCTTGTCCACCTGGTCCTTCAGGGCGTCATTGTATTCCTTCACCCCGTAGCCCAGCGCAAAAACAGCGATGCCGGCGCAGAAGTCCAGGTATTCCTTTCCCTCCGTGTCATATAAATGTACGCCCTCACCGTGGTCAAACACCACCGGAAAGCGGTTGTAGGTGTGCAGCAGATCCCTCTCCGCCTGCTCAATTTCCTGATACATCATAACATGCGCTCCTTTTCCGCGTCCGCCACGATGGCCGTGCCGATGCCCTTGTTGGTGAAGATTTCCAGCAATAAGCTGTGGGGAATGCGCCCGTCCAGAATATGCACCCGGTTGACGCCGTCCTCAATAGCGGAGATACAGTTGCCCAGCTTGGGGAGCATGCCTCCGCCGATGATGCCGCTCTCAATCAGCCCTCTGGCCTCTGTCGCGGACAGTCTGGAAATGAAGGTGGTTTTATCATTGATATCCCGGTAAAGTCCCTCGATATCTGTCAGGAATACCAGCTTGTCCGCCCCCACAGCCCTGGCGATGGCGCAGGCCGCATCGTCCGCGTTGATATTGTAGGTCTGATACTCGTCGTCCAGGCCCACGGGAGCCACAATAGGCAGAAAGTCCTTGTCCAGCAGATCAAACAGAAGCTTTGGCGAGACTTTGGTGATATTGCCCACAAAGCCGATATCCCGGCCGTCAGAGTATTTCTTTTCCACCTGAATCATGCCGCCGTCCTTGCCGGTGACGCCCACGGCCTTGACGCCCAGCTCCTGTACCATGGTGACCAGGCGTTTATTGACCCGGTTTAAAACCATCTCGGCAACTTCCATGGTCTCGGCGTCGGTGACGCGCAGGCCGTTCACAAAGGTGCTTTCCTTTCCCACCTTTTTCATCCAGCGGCTGATTTCCTTTCCGCCGCCGTGGACGATGATGGGCTTGAAGCCCACCAGCTTTAAGAGGGTCACATCCTTGATGACGTTGCGCTGGAGGGTTTCGTCGCTCATGGCGGAGCCGCCGTATTTGATGACCACGATGCGGCGGTTAAACTGTTGTATATAGGGGAGGGCCTCGATGAGGACCTCCGCTTTTTTCATGGCGTCTTCCATATAGTCCATTTGGAGTTTTTCCTTTTCGTTTTGTAGTTTCAGGAGCGGTAGTCGGCGTTGATTTTGACGTAATCGTAGGTCAGATCGCACCCCCAGGCGGTGGCGCGTTCAGTACCCATCTTCATGTCCACGTATACGGTGACTTCGGGCTCGGAGAGGATTCTGGTGGCCTCCTCCTCGCTGTAGTCGGTGCCGGCGCCGTCCTTATAAATCAGGATATCTCCGGCTTTGGAGCGGCAGGAGAGCTCGATCCTCTCCGGATCAAAGAGGACGCCGCTGTAGCCCAAGGCACAGACAAACCGGCCCCAGTTGGCGTCATGGCCATAGATGGCCGCCTTGCTTAAGGAGGAGCAGATCACGCTTTTGGCCAGGGTTCTGGCGTGTTCTTTGGTGTCGGCGTTGACCACCTGACACTCAAACAGCGCTGTCGCACCCTCGCCGTCCCCCGCCATGCGTTTGGCCTGGGTCTCGTTGATATAATGGAGGGCCTCGCAGAATCTGTCGTAGTCCTCGCCCTTCCGGTCAATGACCGGGTTGCCCGCCTGTCCGTTCGCCAGCACCAGCAGAGTGTCGTTGGTGGAGGTGTCGCCGTCCACGGAAATCATGTTGAAGGTATCCGCCACATCGTTCCTCAGCGCCTCGGCCAGCAGCTCCTTCGTGATCGCCGCGTCAGTGGTCACAAAGCCCAGCATGGTGCACATATTGGGGTGAATCATGCCGCTTCCCTTGCACATGCCACCCATGGTCACCGTCACGCCGCCGATCTCAAATTCCACAGCGGCCTCCTTGGAGACGGTGTCCGTGGTCATGATGGCGCAGGCCGCGTCGTGGGCGGAGGACGCGGAGGTCGTCTTTGCCTCTGTGAGAAGCTTTATCCCCTCTTCTACTCTGTCCATTCTCAGCTGCATGCCGATGACGCCGGTGGAGCCTAGCAGCACGCTGTCTTCGGGAATGCGGAGGGCTTTTGCCGCGGCCCGGGCGGTCTGTTCGCAGCGGCCAAGGCCTTCCCTGCCGGTGGCCGCGTTGGCGATGCCGGAATTGACCACCACCGCGTGAATTTCATTGCTCTCTTCCACAATTTTGCGGTCCCAGAGGACCGGGGCGGCTTTCACCACGTTGGAGGTGAAGGTGCCCGCCGCGATGCAGGGGGCGGCGCTGTAGATGAGAGCCATGTCCTTTCGGTTCTGATATTTGATGCCGGCTTCCACGCCCGCGGCCTCGAAGCCTTTGGGGGCGGTGACGCCGCCGGGGATGATTTTCATGGTAGTTCTCTCTTTCTAATTAATGAACACTGTATAATTGTCTTTATTTAATGCCAAATCGTAGTAGTTCAGGTCGTCGCGGTAAATCCACTCCAGCTTGCCCCAGAACATGTTGCCCACGGCGTTGCGGCGGAAGGCGATCAGGTTGACCTTATTGATACCCTCTTTGGCCAAGGCTTTGACGCAGGTCTCCACCATGCTCTGGCCGATGCCCATCTGGCGGCAGCTTTCCTCCACGCAGACGTGATACAGGCAGCCCCGGCGGCCGTCGTGCCCGCACAGGATGGTTCCCACGATCCGTCCGTCTGATACGGCCACCACGGAGAGGCCGGGATTTCTGTTCAGGAAGCGGGCCACTCCCTCCCTGGAATCGTCGATGGAGCGGATTCCGAAGCCGGTGATGGTCTCCCAGAGAGCAAATACATCGTCATAATCCGCCTCTGTCATGGGACGGATGCTGTAATCCTTTTTCATCTGTATTCTCCCTCCGCCTACGGGAACATGGGAACCAGGGTCAGTCCCTCATTCTCCGCGAAGCCGAACATCAGGTTCATATTCTGCACGGCCTGTCCGGCGGCACCCTTGACCAGATTGTCCAGCGCCCCCAGCATGATCACCCGGCCGGTTCTTTCATCTGTCACGAAATTGATGTCCACGAAATTGGACTCCTCCACCCATTTGGTCTCCGGAAGGCTGCCCTTTGGAAGGACACGGATGAAATATTCTTTTCCATAATATTTCTCATAGGCGGCGCGAAGCTGCGCCTCGTCGGGAAGAGAGCCGTCCTCCCGGGGTTTAAGCTTCGCATAGCAGGTGGCCAGAATTCCACGATTCATGGGTACCAGGTGAGGCGTAAAGCTGATCACCACCGGCCGTCCGGCTGCATAGCCCAGTTGCTCCTCGATCTCCGGCGTGTGCCTGTGGGTTGCCACACCGTAAGCTTTCATATTCTCATTGACCTCACAGAAAAGATTAGGAAGCTTCGCCCCCCGTCCCGCCCCGGAGGTGCCGGACTTGGCGTCCACGATCAGGGTGTCCGTATCAATCAGCCCCTCCTTCACCAGCGGATAGCATGTCAGGATACTGCATGTGGTATAGCAGCCGGGGTTGGCCACCAGGCGGGCCTTTTTGACCTCCTCCCGGTTGACCTCGCAGAGTCCGTAAACCGCCTCCCCGATAAACTGCGGGGATTTGTGCTCAATGCCGTACCATTTCTCATAGACAGCCACATCCTTGATGCGGAAATCCGCGGACAGGTCCACAATTCTTACTTTATTTAAAATATCCTCCGTCAGAAGCCCCGCCAGATATCCCTGGGGCGTGGCGGTAAAAATCACATCCACCTGATCCGCCAGCGCGGACAGATTGTCGTCCATGCATTTCTCATCCACCAGAGTGAAAAAATTCTGATAGACCTCCGCGTAGGGCTTCTCTATGTAGCTGCGGCTTCCGTACCAGACGATCTTCACATCCCTGTGATTCAATAAAATGCGTACAAGCTCGCTGCCCGCGTAGCCTGTGGAGCCGATGATTCCGACTTTAACCATGATTTATCCTTTCTCCGGGGCAATGGGACTCCTGACCCTGATGACACCCCGGATTGCTTCGCACTTTGGTCTTCGCTTCGCTGCGATCCGCGCTGAACAGATGTCCCCTGGACCTCTGGCGCCACCCCCGAAATCCTTATCATCATACTTGAATTGAGATAAAATTACAAGAGGTTTGTGACAGAGTCATTCCCGTTTTTCATTTATACACCCATTTTTGTTTTTATGCAACACCTTTTTGGTTTATGCAATTCATTTTTCGGTTTATGCAGTTTTTATATAAACTTTTTGCATTTTCTTTGTTTTTGGGCTTGATTTTATGAAGAGAATGGTATATAGTGGTTGAAGCCTGAAAAAAGTTCTGAAGAAAAAGGAGATATATTATTTATGAAGGAAAAAGTGATTCTTGCTTACTCCGGCGGCCTGGACACCACCGCGATCATTCCCTGGCTGAAGGAGAATTTTGACTATGAGGTTATCTGCTGCTGCATCGAATGCGGCCAGGCGGAGGAGCTGGACGGCCAGGAGGAGAGAGCCATATCCGGCGGCGCTTCCAAG